>CAZFNT010000006.1:2236-9947 GCA_964520315.1 uncultured Gemmatimonadota bacterium | reverse complement strand
GCACTACGATCACGACCGCCGCGACGACCAGCCACCAAGCGGACGCATCGCCCAAGACGACCTCGTCTATCGCGCCGCGGGTCACCAGAGGCACGAGCAAGCTCAGACCGATCCCGATGAATAGGGCGGCGATCGAAGCCGAGTATCGTCCGCGCTGGTCCCTGGTCAGGCTCCAGAGCGCCTTGTACCGTTCCTTGGCCATGGTGCCGTCTTTCCGATCCGCAATGATCTGATGAGAGGAGGCTCGTGCGGGCAGAAAAAGCTGAAGGCCCGCTGGTAGAGAGCGGGCCCTGCTCGGACACCGGCCAAATGAAAAGGCCCGCTCGGTCGTTGAGCGGGCGGCCGTCAACTATTTCGTTGTCTTGCGGCGCGCTCGCTCAAGCGTCGGAGAGAACTCCGATCGCTCGGTGGGTGAGATAGAGCGCGTTCATGGGGGATGACTCCGCGTTGTGGTCTTCGTATCCAGCCTCACGGGCCAGGCTTCCGATACTCAATCATGGCCATCGGATCAGGGGCAGTCAAGAGAGGATTTGAACATCTGCGCGAAAAATGCGAGTCTCTGCGCTTCGTGGGCCGCGCCACGGAGTCGGCGAAGGAAAAGCCTCGCGCGATTTCGCCGGCCCAATGGAACCGGGTCGGGTCTCTGCGCGTATCGCCGGGCGGCAAGCCGCCCCTGTGAGTGCATCCGGGATGAGCGGTCGAGTAATTTGAGCATTCCGCCCGTCGGAGCCGGTTAGTTGGAAACAGGGGGTTCGCCCCCTCCACCGTTACTGAAGGAATATGTTCAAGATGATCGAGATCGAACACCTGAGCAGGCACTTCGGCTCGTTGATCGCGGTCGACGATGTGAGCTTCGAAGTCGCCCGCGGCGAAGTGTTGGGCTTTCTGGGCCCTAACGGCGCCGGCAAGTCGACCACAATGAAGATGTTGACCGGCTTCTTGGCTCCCACTGGCGGCACAGCCCGTATTTGTGGGGTCGACGTCACCGAGTCCCCCATCGAGGCAAAATCACACATCGGCTACCTGCCCGAAGGCGCACCGCTCTACGGAGACATGACGCCGGCCGAGTTCTTGTCATTTGTCGCCGAAGCCCGAGGGCTGGCCAACGGCACGCGCATGAGCCGTATCGACGAGGCGGCTTCGAGATTGCAGCTCGAGGCCGTCCTGCACCAGAGAATCGAGACGCTCTCCAAGGGCTTCAAGCGCCGCGTCGGCCTCGCGCAGGCGATCGTCCACGATCCAGACGTGCTGATCCTCGACGAGCCGACCGACGGCCTCGACCCGAATCAGAAGCACCAGGTGAGGGGACTGATCCGCGCGATGTCCGAGGAAAAGGCGATCGTGCTTTCTACCCACATCCTGGAAGAGGTCGACGCCGTCTGTACGCGTGCCATCATCATCGCCGAGGGCACTATCCGTTTCGACGGCACTCCGGGGGAGCTCCGAGCGCGTTCCCCCGAAGGGAAGCTCGACGACGTCTTTCGAGAGATCACAACCGCCCCCGCGGCGAGCTAGGGAGCACCGACCCCATGCGCAACATCAGAGTAGTGTTCAAGCGCGAGCTGGCCGGCTATTTCGCTACGCCCCTCGCTTATGTCTTCCTCGTGATCTTCCTGATTCTCACGGGGGTCTTCACCTTCCATCTCGGAGGCTTCTTCGAGCGGGAGCAGGCCGACCTGCAGCCTTTCTTCGCCTTCCATCCCTGGCTCTACCTCTTCTTGATCCCCGCGCTCTCGATGCGCCTGTGGGCGGAAGAACGCAAGAGCGGTACGGTCGAGCTGCTTCTCACGCTTCCCTTGTCGATGAGCCAGGCAGTCATGGGGAAGTTCCTCGCCGCCTGGTGTTTCACCGCGATCGCCCTCGCTCTGACCTTCCCGATCTGGATCACGGTGAACTACCTGGGCAACCCCGACAACGGCGTGATCTTCACCGGCTATCTGGGCAGCCTGCTCATGGCGGGGGCCTACCTGGCGATCGGCGCCTGTGTCTCATCGATCACGCGCAACCAGGTCATCGCCTTCGTCGTGGCGGTCACAGTCTGCCTCGGCTTCGTGCTCGCCGGTTTCCCGGCCGTGCTCGATCTATTCTCCGGGTGGGCACCGCAGGCCCTGATCGACACCGTGAGCTCCTTCAGCTTCCTCACCCACTACCAGGGCATGACGCGCGGAGTCATCGATTTGCGAGACGTGATCTTCTTCGGATCGCTGATCGGCTGCTTCCTTGCCGCGAACACCCTGATCGTCGACCTCAAGAAAGCGGACTAGGAGCCCAGCCATGAACAGGAATCGCAACGCATCGGTCGGGCTCGGAGTGCTGCTCGGCCTCTTCTTCACCGTGAACCTCGCATCGAGCGCTCTCTTCCGCTCCGCGCGACTCGACCTGACCGAAGCGGGTCTCTACACCCTTTCCAATGGAACCCGGAGCATTCTGCGGGAGCTCGATGAGCCGATTCATCTGCGCTTTTACTTCTCCCGCGAGATGGCCAACGATCTGCCCGACATCAAGAGCTACGGCCAACGCGTTCAGGAGCTCCTCGAGGAGTATGTCGCTCTGGCGGGCGGCGAGATCGAGCTCGATGTCGTCGATCCGGATCCCTTCTCTGAGGAGGAAGACCGGGCGGTCGGCTTCGGCCTTCAAGGTGCCCCGGCCAACGCCGCTGGCGAGCCTCTCTACTTCGGTCTCGCGGGCACTAACTCGACCGACCAGGAAGAGGTCATCCCCTTCTTCCAGATGCGTCGCGAGGAGTTCCTCGAGTACGATTTGACCAAGCTCGTCCACAATCTGGCAAATCCGGAGAAGGCGGTCGTAGGGGTTCTCTCTTCACTGCCACTCGCGGGGGGCCCGATGAACCCGATGGACCCTCGAAGCTCGGCGCCACCATGGTTCATAGTCGAGACAGTCCGCCAGCTCTTCGACGTGCGGAACATATCCGCGACCGACGTTTCGTTGCCCGACGATCTGGACATTCTCGTACTGGCCCATCCCAAGGGCCTCGAAGACGAGATGCTCTACTCGATCGATCAGTTCGCTCTCGGCGGTGGGCGAGTGGTCGCGTTCGTAGATCCCTTCTGCGAGGCGGATCAGCCGCCCTCCAACCCTAGAAATCCGATGGCGTCGATGGGCGCGGATCGTTCCTCCGATCTCGGCCCCTTGCTCGAGGCATGGGGTGTAGAGCTGGTCGACGACAAGATCGCCGTGGATCGAATGAACGCCCAGCGGGTGGGCTGGCAAGGTCAGCCGATCGACTATGTCGCATGGATGGGACTGCGGACGGAGTCGTTCGCGGCCGACGATCCGGTAACCAGCGATCTCGGTCAGCTGAATATGGCCACGCCCGGAAAGCTGGCGCGGATCGACGAGGCCACGACGAGTTTCACCCCGGTGGTATGGACCAGCGACGAGGGGAGCACTATCGGCACTTCCGACGTCAGCTTCGTACCCGATCCCGCAAAGCTCTTGAGCGACTACTCAGCGGACGACGAGCCGATCACACTGGCGGCGCGGCTGAGCGGAGAGGTGCAGTCGGCCTATCCGGATGGCAATCCCTCCGATTCCGCTGATGAGGAGAACGAAGACGACTATTCGCTGGAATCCGAAGAGGGTTCGGGGGACAGTACCCATCGCGAATCGGGCGAGATCCAGGTCTTCATCGTCGCCGATGCCGACATGCTCGCCGATCGCTGGTGGGTCAACGTCCAGAACTTCTTCGGCCAGCGCATCGCCATGCCGAACGCGAACAACGCGGATCTTCTGGTCAACGTCCTCGAGAACCTCTCCGGAAGCTCGGACATGATCAGCCTGCGCAGCCGAGGCAGCTATACCCGGCCCTTCGACCGGGTGCTGGCGATCCGCCGCGAAGCCGAGCAACGCTTCCGCGCGGAGGAACAGGCGCTGGAGACGAAGCTCCAAGAGACGGAGCGGAGGATCAACGAGCTGCAGCGCCAGAAAGACGGCGCGAAAAGCGCCATCATCCTGAGCCCGGAACAACGGGCCGAGATCACACGCTTCCGCGAAGAGCGGATCGACACGCGCAAGCGCCTGCGAGAGGTGCGCCACCAGCAGGCCAAGGAAATCGAGCGCCTGGGTGGGTTGCTGAAGCTGCTGAACATAGGCCTGATCCCCCTCGGCTTGGCGGTCTTCTCGCTCATCCGCGGCACTTCGACGATCGGAAGGGACTGATCGATGAACACGAGAGCATTTGGAATCGCCGGGGCCGCGGCCCTTCTCTTCCTGGTCCTGGGCTTGGTTTTTCGGGCTCCTACCGACACGACCGACCGTGGGATAGGGCAGGTTGAGTACTTGCTGCCAGACTTGGCTGAATCCCTCAACAACGTGGCCCATCTGTCAGTGGCCGACAGCTCGGGAAACTGCACCTTGAAACGAGGCGAGAGTGGCTGGACGGTCATGGAGAAGAACGCCTACCCGGCCAATATGGAGCGAGTCAGGCAGACACTGATCGCCGCATCGGAACTGAAAATCATCGATCCGAAGACATCCGACCCGGACCGCTTCGAACAGCTCGGCCTGGTCGATCCGGGTAGCGGATCGTCTTCGGCCACGAAGCTCGAGCTCCACGACGATGAAGGCAGCGGCATGGGCTCACTGGTGATCGGCAAGCGCCGGTCCGGTGCGGGCGACGCGGCCATCTACGTGCGCAGAGCGGACGAAAACCAGTGTTGGCTGGTCTCGGGCGATCTATCGATCCGGGCCGAGACCGACCACTGGCTCGATCGCGACATCATGAAGCTGCAGGCGGAGCGGATCCGATCGGTAGAGACAGTTCATGCCGGCGACGACAAGGTCGTGGTGGCCAAGGCCGACAAGACCGCCCGACGATTCGACGTGCAGAACGTCCCCGCCGGACGAGAGCTGCGCTATGCGACCGTGGGAGACGGGCTGGGCAGGGCCCTCGAGAGGCTGACACTCGACAACGTTCTGGCCGCAGATGAAGTAGTGATCCCCGATGACGCGACCCTGAGCACCTTCACCACCTTCGACGGTGTCGTCGTGACCGCTCGTTTGTGGGAAGCGGACGAGGAGAAGCGCGCCGCGTTCGACGTGCGCTTCGAAAAGAAACTCGCCGAGCCTGCTCCCGACGCGCCGGACGAGGACGCGGATGATGAAGACGCGGAGAGCGAAGACTCAGATAATGAGTCGATCGAGCCTCCGGCCTTCACGCCGGAGCTGCTGAGCCCCGAGGAGGCTCGCGCCGAGGCCGAAGAGCTACAAGAGCGTCTCAGCCCCTGGGTCTTCGTGATTCCCAGCTACGCACACGACCGAATGAGCAAGCGGATGCAGGATATGCTCAAGGAAGAAGAGACCTCAGAGACCTGACGGGTACAAGAGAAGCGGCGCGTGAACCTCTCGGCCCACGCGCCGCGATCCCTTCAGACATCGCTCGTCCGGCGAAAGAAGCCGGCTCGCCCCGCCGAGCCGGCTCCGAGCTGCCCCCCTTGTCGACTCGACCCAGCGCTTGGCTCCGGCAGAGTCGTTTCCGTCTGGGAATATAGATCGGCGGTCCACTTATTAGTCTGTCTCATAGAATCGGAACCGCGCAGGAGCGCGTCGGATCCGTCCGACTGCATCAATTTCACTCTCACCGCTAAGGTGCTTGATTCCAGTCACTTCCATCGAGTATCGAGGCTTCATCGGCAGGAGATGCGCAGGGGCATCCATATCAGGTGGCCCGGATTTGCCCTCAAAACCGCCGATATCTCGTCGCGAGAGCTGCCTGATGCGGAATCCGGGCGCTCACCATGTAAGAAGCCGCCGCGGTGGCGCCTCCCCTGCGGCAACCTCCACGCAGATGGCCGCGCGGTAGCCAGGAGCGACCGCGAGGGCGTCGAGCATCCAGCGATCGCTTCTGTCCCCTGGAACGCGGGTGTCGAGCAGCGACGCGCGTGCATTCGGAGCAAACTCGACATCGAATCGATCGAGACCCAGCCGGATCCCGTCACCGTGCGCCTTGACGAACGCTTCCTTCCGAGTCCACGCATCGAAGAAGGCGGTCTCGCGCTGCTCCGGCGGCAAAGCTCGGTAGGCGCGAAGCTCCCTCTCCGAGAAGAAGCGGGAGACGATCCGATCGCGATCTCCCGGGGAAACGACCTTCTCGATATCGATGCCGACAAGGCGCCTCCAGGCGAAGGCCAGCAACGCCCAATCGCCCGAATGTGAGAGATTGAACTCCAGATCGCTTCCCGGAATCACCGGTTTGCTCTGTTGCTCTGGCTCTATCTCGATCGATCCGGGCTCGGCTCCGAGGTACGCTCCGATCAAGACGCGGAGGATATGACGCGATGCAGTGAAGGCACATCGTCGTTCAGCGTTCAAGAAGCCGGACGCCAGGCGACGCTCATCGGCCGAGAGAGCAAGCCGGGTGGGGCTGACCTCGCCCACGGCAGCTCTCCAGACATGGACCTCCCCTTCGGCAAGCGCTGGAGGCTCACCGGGCCTCATCCAGTCCATCAGTCCCTCTGGAGCATCATCGCATCACCGATGACGACGTCGCCGAAAGCTGCATCATTGGCGAGACCGAAGTGGACTTGCCCCCGCGGCATCCAGTAGGTACCGACGCTGTTCCACTGCCCGCCGTCGCCCTGCTGATCGAAGGTCGTCGTGTACAGGTCGCCGTCGATCAAAACCCCAAACCGGGCCTCCGGGGAGCGGTTAGAGCCGGATGACCACCAGGCGAAGAGCCGATAGAACCCCGGATCATCGATGAAGTGGCTCCAGTAGCAGAGGTCTCTGCCACCGGGATCGGTGCCAGCGAAGAGATAGTCGGCGCCGTAGCGTCCGGGGGCTGTGTTGCCGAGCGTCCACGGCCCTCGGGTTTGGGCGCTCGGGTTGTCGTAGATCCAAATGTCGGTGCCGCCACTCAAACGATCGTCGACCTCTTGCCGCAGAGCCGGAAGCTCCGAGTAGAGAAGATCGCCGGGACAGGCGGTCGGCTTGACATCCCTGTGACCGTAGATATTGTCCATCGTGCCGCCGTAACCGACATAGTAGTCGCTTCCGAAGGGATCGATCCCCTTCTGGTCCGCCTTCCAGGCGTAGAGTTCCGCGTAGGCGTCGAGTAGCGAGATGGTCGGCACATCGTTGTAAGGGGTGTGGAAGTAGCCGAGCGCTCCGACGCCCATCGAACCGCAGTTGTACCCGTCGTGCGCCGCGCGCACATCGTCCCCGCCGGCCCGCCCTTCCCAGATCTTGCCGTGTTTACAGACGAGATGGTTGTAGCCGATGTCGCACCAGCCGCGCGTGTACATGTGATAGTCCTGAATCCCGCGCACATTCGATGCGCAGTCATCGAAGCCCTGCGAATCGTACGCGCCGGGAGAGGCCGTGTGGTGGGTGCCCAGATGAGCGACGGAGCAGTAGTCGGAGGAGCACTGTGGTGGATCCGCGCCCCATTGGTCGCGGGAGTAGATCCCAGGCTTCGCGTAGCCATCGTCGCTCGGTCTTGCCTGACGCTCACCTGAATCGAAGCCGTCGATGAACACCAGGGATAGACGCTCCAGGGTCATCGGGCCGCGCTCCGGCGAGAACGAGAGGCGGGCGCGCCAGCTGGTCGCGTGGTCGGCGCCAAAGAGCAACAGGACGCCAACCTCATCGCCGAAGACCCGGTTCTCGGAGCCGTCCACAAGTCGAGGAAGCGTCGATGAGTGAGGGTCGGCCGGCATCGAGAACCAGCGCCCCGGCCTCGCATCGACCTCGA
>CAZFNT010000006.1:0-2226 GCA_964520315.1 uncultured Gemmatimonadota bacterium | reverse complement strand
TCGAACTTCCCCGGTCCCGCGACGAGCCAGTGGCTCCCGAGGGCGGTGAAGGGCAGGGGGGCATCGACCCATGGGGTTGTCACACGGACCGGCCCGGTGACATGCAGGGCGTTGCCTGAGATCAGGGTCGCGTCTTCGTCACCGATCAGAGACTCGAGGTCGAGCGACTCATCGACTCGAGAGAGCGGTGAAGTGATCGCGTGAACGGAGGTCGCCAAGAGGGCGGCAACCAGTAGGAAGGGAGGCAGTGCCGGCATCGCTGTGACCTTTCGACCCCGCCACTTCTCGTATTCGATCGCGGAGGGGCTTCTCGACGTCCTTGACGCCGAATGATAAGGGGATCTACAAGGCGCTGCAGAATCCGCGGCGGATAATCAACCGCGCGACGGCGCCGGTCGCCAACCTCAGGAGTGCTCATATCGCCTCCTCGGGCACGAGAAGCCGTTCGACCGGCCTCCCCGCTCGCAGATGGGATTCGACGATCTCCGGCACATCATCCGTGCCGACACAGCCGCACCAGTCCGCTTTCGTCGAGAGGCAATCAGATCTCGAGCCCGAACAACACCCTCACCCCCCACCCTATCGCGAAACTCACCCCGGCCACGCCCAAACTGATCCCGGCCATCTCCGCGAATCGGGGCCAGAACCTCATGTCCCTGGCGATCGCGACATAGAAGGTGAAGACCGCGATCGTGCCGAGCGCCAAGAGAAGTGTCACCCCCATCGCCACCAACACTTCGAGACCGATCAGGAAAGGCAGAATCAAGAGCGCGACAGTGGCAAAATACGCGACCCCTGTATACGCCGCGGCCTTTATCGGACTCTTCACGACCCGCGCTTCCTCGGGTTCCTCGCCCTGCTCCGTCCTAGAAGAGAGATACTCCGAGGCCGCCATCGAAAGCGAAGCCGCGATCCCCGTGATCATCCCGACACTGGCCACGATGCGCGCATCCGCCAGCGCCAGAGTGAGCCCGGCGAGCACGCCTGTGAGCTCGACCAGAGCATCGTTCAAGCCGAGAACGATGCTACCCGTATATTGCAAGCGCTCGTCTCGCAGCAGATCGATCAACGCACTCTCGTGCCGCTCCTCTTCTTCGGCCAGCGTCTCCAACCCTTCGATATGGCTCAGCTCCCCGTAACCGAGCTGCGCCCCCCGCTCCCCCCGCTCCATCAGCTTCAAAGCAAAAGTCAGCCCGAGCAGTCGCGCCGCCAGCACATAGCGCAAGAGCACTCCCCTCTTCGGACGCACCTTCTCACCCGAAATCCCTTCCAGAAGATCGTGGTGGGCCAGCTCCTCCTGACCGATCCGTTCGAGCACCTCTCGGTTGTGCTCCTCCTTCACGCGGCCGGCGAGCCGGGTATAGATGTGGTACTCGGTCAGCTCGATGCGCTGCGCTTCGACGATCGTGCTCAGCTCTTGTTCCGTGGGCATGGCGCGAGTCTACACTTCGACGTGCTCCCTTCTTTCTCTTGGATGGAGACCTGCCCGATCTTCCCTCCGAAACGCCTGCCACGCAAGCCGCACCCGCCTCACCGCGATCTCACCGTTCTGATATTCGCCTCCATCCTGATCGCGATCTCACTTTGCCCTTTCCCCCTCTTCGCCATCCCGGGCTACGAGCTCGGACTGCTCCTGGCTCCCTTCGCCGCACTCGGCGCGGCCTGGTACCTCATCCGCCGTTGGAAGCGCGACGGTCCTCCCCGCGACCTCCGGGCCCTTCCGCGGCAGGTCCTTCTCGCCTCCTCCCCTCCCATCGCCGCCGTGGGTGCGGCGCTCGTGATATCGGCCTCTCGAGGCATCGTCTGCGAGCCTGTGCGGGAGTCGCTCCTCTGTCTATCCATGGCTTGCGGAGCCGCGCTCTGGACCGGAGCCCTCGCCTTGGCCGCCGCCGCGATCGACATCCGGCGCGCGGGCCGCATCGTGTTGGCGACCGTCATCGTCTGGATCGCCTGGGACATCGCCTACCTCGTATTCCAGCCTCCGGTCTTCCTCTTCAACCCGCTGGTCGGCTACTTCGCCGGACCGATCTACGACGGGCACATACCGGTCGGGGGGCGCTACCTCGTAGCGCGAGCGATCGACCTTTGCGTGGCGCTCGCGTTTCTCGCCCTGGCATGGTGGCGCCTGCGTCTGGTACCGGCGTGGATCGCGACTCTGATCGCCGCATTCGCGATCGGTGCCCTCGGCGCCCGCCCCTCGCTGGGAATCCGCCCGAATCGAGAGCT
>CAZFNT010000005.1:8828-24936 GCA_964520315.1 uncultured Gemmatimonadota bacterium | reverse complement strand
ATGTTGGAGGCCAGAATCCGCCTGACCTCGAGCACGTCGCGCAATAGACCGTCGCGGCCACCGCTGAGGCGTCCGGCCTTGCCGCGCTTCACTCGGAGCAGGGCGGGGAGCAAGTCGAGACTGCCGCGCGAGTGATAGTCCTGAACCTCGGTTCCCATGCCTTGCTGCACTCTGACGAGCCCTTGGCTGGAGAGGGTCTTGATCGCCTCGCGAACGGTGAGACGGCTGTATCGGAAGCGCTCCGCCAGCTCTGTTTCAGAAGGGAGGAGCTCCCCGGGGAGGAAAACGCCATCGAGGATGGACCGCCGCAGATGCTCCGCCACGGTCTCGGTGGCGCTCATTCGCGGTCGGCTTCGGGCTTCCATTGGAGTCCTCGGTTGCGTCGATACATCAGACATCTGATGTTTAATTGGCGGTGAAGCGGTAGTCAAGGAAAAAGCGAGGGCGGCGCGATCCAGCCTCCGCTCGATCTTCCGATGGAAGGCAGGCTTGTCTCTCTCAATTAGCCGATACGAGAGCTATGATGGGTGGCGGAGATGTACAAATCGTCCTTACTTCGCTGGCACTGACGACATCATGAACAACATCCTCGCCCCCATACTCTTCCTCGTCGGCTGGCTCGTGGTCACGCGCTACGTGCTGCCGAAGCTCGGTGTGCCCACCTGAGCGGTTCCCCAGAATCCTCGGTCAGAGGAAACAAGCAAACCGCAACGCGACTGATCCGCCGGAGCGAGGCATGCCGATCTTCGATTTTCGTTGGCTGCGCGACGCCACCCGCCGGCAGTGGCTTCACCTGAGCGGCCTGCTTGCGCGCCGGTCGGCGTAGCGCACTCTCAGCGGATATAGCCCAGCGACCGCAAGTGCTCGCGTGTTTCGTCATCCAACTCGAACTTCTGAGCGCCCGCTCCGATTCCCCCCTGAACGATGTGGCCGATCAGGGCGTCGAGAAGCTCCCCGCTACGCTCCCGAGCAACATCAGGCTCTTCGTCGATCCGATTCACCTGCTCACCAGGATCGGAGCGCAGATCGTACATCTCGTTCCCGGTGGAGCGTAAGATGTTGCGCCACACGTAGGCGAAGCGCTCCCAGTCGAAGAGGCTCTCGCCGATCGGCGGGAATCGATTGTAGAGAAGCGAGTAATCGGTCGTGAGAATCGCCTTCTGATTCCCGAGATGAGCGGCTTCGGCCAGGAATCGGCGACCAGGCAGGCCCTCTCCACGGATGAGTGGCGCGAGCGATCGCCCGTGCACCGCCCGCTCCACAGGAAAACCGAGCAAATCGAGCACCGTGGGAAATATGTCGATGAGCCCCGCGGCTTCGTCGATCCGACAGTCGTCCGAGATGAGCGATGGCGCGACGATGATCAGGGGCACACGCAACTGATGCTGATGCAGCGACCACCCGTGCCCGGTGCCGCCGTGCTCCCAGAACTCCTCGCCGTGGTCAGAGGTGACGATGATTATCGAATCGTCGTAGATGCCTCGCTCACGGAGCATAGCGACAAGCCGTCCGAAGTGGGTGTCGGTCATTCGCAGCTCTCCGAAGTACAGCGCTCGGAGGTAGCTAACATCTTCGGGCCGCAAGTCGTAGAAGGCATTCGATGTGACGCGACTCTCGAGATTTCTGCCCGGTCGACGCAGCTCTCTCAGCTTGCCGTCGTAATCTGTTGCGAACTCACTCTCGAGTCGCCGAGGAGGCCGGTAGTGATGAACATCGTAGCAATGCAGAAAGAGGAAGAAGGGGGCGCCGGCGGATCGCGAATCGAGCCATCGCTCGGCCTTCTCGAGCACTCCCTTGATTCCGCCGCCCGAATCGTCGCATAGCTCGAACCCTTGATCGAAACCGAAGGTCGGTCCGAGCAGCCGCCCGTCGGTGATCGCGGCGGTCGAGTACCCAAAACCGCGCAACACTTCGGCCAAGGTCGTCCGCGAAGGATCGAGCCGATCGACGGAGCGACTCGCGCCGATCGATGTGATGCATCCGTGCGCAGAGGGATAGAGCCCCGTGATCATTGTCATATGAGAGGGCAAGGTCCAGGGAGCTTGCGAAAAGAAGTTCTCGAAAAGAACACCCTGCGCCGCGAACGCATCGATATTGGGGCTCGTGGGGAGTGGATTGCCGTAGCAACCCAGTGCATCGGACCGAAGTGTATCGATCGAGAGCACTATGATGTTCCTGGGAATCGAAACCGACGCAGGAACCTCTATCATGCAGTTCCCGTCGGCGTCGTATGTGGGATCGACCGCTGGCGGTGTGCCGGCACGCATCGGAATGGTGGCGAAAGGGCTGTCGATCGGCGCGAGAAAGAGCAGTGCTGCAACAAGAGCGGCCAGACCGAGCCGCGCTCGCCGTGTGGCCCGCAGGGATGCAAGCGGCAGCGTCTTCACGAGAAAGGCCGTGACTCCAACACAACAAACGACAACGAGCGCATCGACGAACCAGCTTCTAGGCTCCCTCGAAAACCTCAGCCAATTGGAGTTGGCATAGAAGACACCCCAGTAGGCGAGCAGAATGCCTGACTCCAAGCCGAAAAGACACGCAAAAGGCCGAGTCGCTGCGCGGCGCTTGCTCCGAGCGAACAGACGCCCCGGAATACGCAAGAATAGCCAAGTGAGGGCAGCCAGGAGCGCAGCCAGCACAAGGCCTAGCAGCACCGCGCGCCCAAGGGTGTATGGCAACAAGCGCCACAAGTCGTACTCGGGAAAATCCCCGCCATAGAGAGAGTACAGCGACAGACTCGCGACCACCGCCCAAGCCAGCGCGATCAGGAGCACCCCGCAGATGGCCTGGTAGGCAAGGTCCAAGAGCGTCGGACGTTTCTGCATCGGAATGAGCCCCTACCCCAGATCCATGGCAAGGTAGGTCAGATCGTCGTGAAAAGGTCGCCCGGCAACGAATCGTTTCAAGGCCGAAGAGATCGATTCGACTACATCCATCGCACTCGCGTGATCGGCGTCGACCACCTCCCAGAGCCGTTCCTCCCCGAATTCGCCCGAAGGCCCCCGCGCCTCGACAAGTCCGTCGGTATAGAGCAGAAGCCGGTCGCCCCTTTCGATCTCGATGCTCTCTTGTCGCCAACTCGCCCGCGGCAGAACCGGCGAAACGAGTGGGCCGGTCGGCTCCAACATCGTGCGCCTGCGAATCCCGCCCCAGAGGAACGCAGGCGGGTGCCCGGCGCTGGCGTAAACGAGCCTGTTCCCCTCTATTCGAGCGCAAAACACCGTTACGAAGCGGCTGTGATCGAAGGGGCGAATACCACGCGCGATCCGTCGCAAAACGGCGAGAGGCTCGTACCCCTCTCCCCATGTATCATGAAGCGACGATTTGACGAGCGCGGTAAGCATGGCCGCCGACGCACCGTGCCCACAGACGTCGGCGACCAACACCGTTCCGGCGCGCTTCCCAGTCTCGACGATATCGTAGATATCTCCGGCTAGCTCGGCGCAGGGCTCGTACGCGGCGGCAAGCGACACGCCCTCGATTCCGGTGCCCTCGGCCGGCAACAGGCTCCGCTGAAAGGTACAGGCTTCGGCGAGCTCCGATTCCAACCGCTCCAGGTAGCAGCGATTCTCAGCACCCAGACGGCGCAGCTCCAGGCAACGCTCAACGATCGTGAGCAGCACCTCGCGGTCAAAGGGCTTTTGCAGAAAGTAGAAGGCCCGTTCCCTGATCGAACGCACCAGCTTCGAATCCAGCTCGTGCACGATCCCCGTGACGAAGATCACGTCGACCGAGGGGCAGACGGATCGCATCTTCCCCATCAGCTCGAAACCGTCCATCCCGGGCATATGCACATCTAGAATCGCCAAATCGGGATCGAACTCCTCGGCGATCGCCAATGCTTCCTCCGGCGAGCCACAGGTGGCGACCGAGTAGTGCGACGACAGAACACGATCCGCGCTTCTCAGCATGATCGCTTCATCGTCCACGACCATGATGCGCTCTTTCGTCACGACGATCCCCCTCTGCTCTCGCTCAGAGGCAGCCGAACGGTCACCATCGTTCCCTTTTCCGGCGCACTGTCGAAGCTCATGTCGCCCCGCATCCCCCAAACGATCGAGCGACAGATCGCGAGGCCGAGCCCGCTCCCTTTCGCCCGCGTCGTAAAGAAGGGTTCCTCAATACGTTCGATGTTCTTCGGATCTATCCCGTCACCGGTGTCTCGAACCACCAGCTCGATATGCTTGCCCGCCCGACACGCCGCGATCTCGACCCGTCCGCCAGCCGGCATAGAGTCTCGGGCGTTCGTGATGAGATTCAGCACAAGCTGCTCCATATCTCCCTGCGCGCCCTTCACCGGCTCCAACCGATCCTCCAGAGAGCGCCCCACCTGAATCCGGCGGCTGCGCAGCCCCGCTTCTGTGATCGCCATCACATTCTCGATCGCCTGTCCGATATCGCAGCGCCCCTTGTGTCGCGCCCCTCCCCGCGCGAACGACAACATGCCACCGAATATGCGCCGTGACGTTTGGAGCGACGACTCGATCTGCTCGAGATCCTGCAGGAGCGTCTCCACGCCTCCGTTGTTGCCTTTCGCATCGACGATCATCTGTTGCACCAGCGGAATCAACGATCCCAGAGTGTTGTTCACATCGTGAGACACTCCACGCGCCAGATCGGCCATCGCATGTTTCTTCTCTGCCTCGATAATGCGACTCTCGAGACTCTCCGTCCTCTGCAGATTCCGCATCGCGATCGACGCATGCGGCAGAAAGTTCCGCACCAGATCAGCCTCATACGCCCCCAGCTCACCGGGATGACACGCCGCGATCTTGAGCAGACCGAGCGCCCCGCCGCGCCCGGTGAGCGGCGCGCAAAGCAAACAGCGTTCGCGCGGAGATCCGTCGGCCTCGAGGGCATCGAAATCGAGCATCCGGGCCAGGTGGGCGATGTCGCGCCCCTCCCAATCTCGCCACTCGCCCCGCGAAAAATCGAAGCCGTGCACATCTCCGGCGCGGAGCAGATCGAGCGCGTTCCCATCGACGCCGAGGGTCTGCCCAACTCTGCGGCTCTTGCCCTTGTGCCATGCGATCTGTTCGGCCGCGACCGTCATCTCGTTGCACTCTGCGTCGAGCACCAGCACGGCCGCCGAATGGGTGTAGTGAGTGAGTCCCCGCAGCCCGTGCAAGACCTGGTAGAACAGGTCCTCGGGCCGGAGCTGCTCCATCAGCTTGCGATCGATCCGCGACCGAACCTCGAGGATCCGCCGTCGATCGACAGCGTGGATGAGGCGCGAGAGCATTCGCGCCAGCCGGCGCAGCTCACGCAAGTCCCCTCGTCGATAGCGTTCCGGGTCGCGAGAAATCGAGATCAGCCCCCATCGCCGCCCCCGCCGATCGATCGGCGCGAAGATCGTCGCCAGCGGCAAATTGGCGCCCTGCCCCCGGAGCGCGTCGGACCTCACGGTCTCGACCCATTCAGGACCGTCGGCGAGAGCGATTCGCACCTGATCCCCACCTGAGAAAAGCGCGACACATGCCCGATCGGCCTGAAAGTGCGCGCGCGCGACCCGAAGGGCGATCTTCAGGGCCTTGCGCACATCGCCGACATCTTGAAGCCGCACTACGAGCTCCGCGAGCACGTTCTCTATCAAGGGCTTGGGCATCGTCCTCCGTCCTCGGTTTCGCCCCGAAGCGCCTCGAGGCCCCGCAAGCCTACCACCCACGCGCCGCCACCGCGGCCAGCGAGTAGACCCCCGCCGCCACCAGCAAAGCCGCGCTGAACCCCCAACTCATCGCGATCACGACCGCCACCACCGATCCGGTCACCGACGCCACACCGTTCGCCGCCCACGCCCACGGAATCCGCTCGACCCCGCCCCGCACGAGCCGCGCCAGCCCAAGCGGAAAAGGCATGCCCATCACGAACCCCATCGACCCCGCCACCACCGCTACCAGCGCGGCGCGCCCCGCGAAGCTCCACCCCAGCGCCGCTCCCAGCAAGGGTGAGAGCCCCAGCCAGCAGAGCGTCGCCACAACACTCACCGCGACCGGAGCGACCCAGGGCCACCGCTCGAGCCGACCGCTCACCGCACTCCCCGCTCCACCCCCGAGCAGCAACGCCCCGAGCGTCACGGCCAACGAATATGCCGGCGCCCCCAAGAAGAACGAAGTCTTGTGCACCAAGGCGATCTCGATCAGCGCGAATCCGCCGCCAAGCAGGCCAAAATAGCCGAGCCACGCCGCCACGCCCCCCCAACCGACATCGCGCCCGCTCGCCCACCAAAAGGCCCACCCTCCAACCGCCACGACCAGCGCCAGCGACCCCCAGAGCATCCGCATCAGCTCCGGTGGCACGCCAGGAATCCACTTGTAGAAAAAAGGCATCTCATCGATCGGCGGCTCGAGATCGACATTCTGGATCCGCCCGAGCTCAGTGATCCACCCCTCGATCCCCACCCCTGTGACCTGCACGCACAGACTCTCGATCAGCGACCCTGTTTCGACCGCCCGCTCCCCCGGCCCCCGGCTCCAAAGCTGTAGCTCGATCCCCCGCCGCCCATGCAGACGCCCCACCGCCCGCAGATCGGCCTCGTCGAAGGCACGCGCGCGCGCAACGAAGAGATAACGCATCACTCCCAACTCGTTCGGCTGGCGGAAGATCGCTATCCGCCGCATCGCCTCCGCCTCGCTCAGCCCCTGCTCACGCACAAGCCGACGTAGCGTCATACCGAAGAGCTTGAGCATATCTGCCTCACCGTAAGCGACGATCGAGAGCAGCCCCTCTTCGCCGAGATGACGGAAATACTCATCCATCGCCTCGCTGCTCATCAGGTAGTTCTCGACAAGCTGATAGCCCGCCAGATTCGCACTGCGTTGCGAACGCGGCAGCGAGATGAAAACAAGATCCCACCTCCGGTCGGTCGAACCGAGATAGCTGCGCGCCTCACGCACCTCGAGCTCCACTTCAGGACGCCGATAGATGTTACCGGCATAGTCGGCCTGCTCGTGTACCAGCGACACCATATCCGGATTCACTTCGACAGCGGTCACCTCACCCACGCCATGGGCAAGCGCCACCAAAACGTCTCGCCCCCCGCCCGATCCCAATACGAGTGCCCGATGAACCGACATCATTCGAAAGGGAATAGCTCCCACGAAATCGTCGAAGTTCGGCATCTCATCGGCATCTCCGGACCACCGCAAGATCGGCGCAGGCGCGGCTCCGTCGGTATAGAGAATCTTCTCGCCATCGATCTCGGCGACCGACACCAAATCGGTTCGAGCGAACCCACTCCAACGCGACGCATCGATAGTAGGAGTGTAGTTCAATCTGGCTTCAGCGAACTCCTTGCCCGAGTTGGCGCCGACGCGGGCTTCCGGTAGAATCCAAGGGGTTAGGACGGCGATAAGCGCAATCGACACAACAGTCAAAGCCACGCAACCATCCCGTTGTCGCGACAGCTTCGCCGCGCCGATCGATGCAGCGGCCACGGCGAGAGCTGTTGCCGCCACCGCAGCCGGAGCTCCAAGAAGCCGCAGAAGCGGAAAGACCACAACGCATCCCAGTGCCGACCCCACGAGGCTCGCCGCGTAGAGACTCGCGATTCCGTCGCCCCCATGGCGAAACACCAGCGCAAAATACGCACCGGCCGCCACGAATGCCAGCCCAGCAACGCAGGCGGGCAACACCGCGGACGGAACGTCGGGAAAAGCGAGAATCGCGGCCAGAGTGACGCAAATTCCCAGGCCGAAGAGCCCGGCGAAGCGCGCTTCGGTCCCCCATCTTTCTGCTTTCGGAAGCGTAACGAGCGCGCCTCCCAAACCAAGCCCACAGAGAGCGACCGATACTCCTAGAAATGTGTAGTGATACGAAAAAACAAGTGAAAAAAGTCGCGTCAGCAAGATCTGAAACACCAGCACGGCGGCCGATATCACCAACACAGTAGTGCGAAGCGCCATGTGCTCCCCAATATCGCGACAGCGCGAGCGTCTATTCGCCGGTTGCTTGGTGAGCCTCGAAAACGTCGCGATAGGCCACGGCGACCGCGCAAGCACTGAATGGAATCGTCATCAGGAGCCCGACACCGAGCAGCAACATGCCTGCGACATTCATGATCATCAAGAGCACCGCGAGCCCTAGAACCCCGACGAAATTGCGGTTCACGACCTTCATGCTGGTCGTCAACGCCGGCCAGAAATCGCGTCGACCGGTCAAGACGAGCGGCAATCCGAAGATCCATGCAATGCTCAAGTAGACGCCGGGAACGAAGAGAAAGAAGTAGCCGGCGGTCGTCAGAGTGTTCGAGACCAGGCCGAGCAAGAAGATCGGCGTGAACTGCTCGTGCCCTTTGAAGAAGGCCATGAAATCGTCGCTTTCTCCGTCGATGATCCGGAAGGCGACAAGCAGGAACCCGGCGTAGAGGGGAGTCAGCAGGGCACTGGCGAGGATCGTCCCGAGCACGGGCACGATAGAGAAGGTGAGCCAGCCGACCACACTGGCGGCGGCGGCGATAGCCGTGAAGGCGACGAATCCGCCGGGATTCGACATGAAGATCCGCCACGCCCGCGAGAAGATCCGGTTCATGTCGATCGTGTAGCCGTCCCTCAGCAGAGTCTCAATACGTGGGTCGTCGCCGTTCATGGCCGCTCCAGTCGGTTGGTGGCTCGTGCGAGCCCGTTGGGGTGGCGCGGATGATAGCGTGCGCGCGACAAGAGCCGGCGTAGAATGGCGAACACCGCACCACACCGGAGCCCGAACCCGATGCGCACGACCTTGCCGATGCTCGCCCGCCTCTTCAAGCCGGCACAACGATTCGTCCGGCCGAACGATCCCGACTATGTGGAGCTAGAGGGGGCGGATCGGATCGTCGTGCAGCGCGACGATCGAGGTGTGCGCTCGGTACGTGCGGCGAGTGAGGCCGACCTCTTTCTCGGTTTCGGCTACTGCCAGGGGCGCGATCGCTTCTTTCAGATGGATCTCTTTCGGCGCCTGGCGGTGGGACGGATCGCGGAGCTGCTCGGCGATGATCATCTTCCCCCGGCCGCCGGAGTGCTCTCTCGCTTCAACTTCGTGGAGCTCGACGCCTTCATGCGGGCGGTTGGAACGCCCGCGGGCGCGGATCGTGCCTACGAGAGGCTCGACGAGGCGAACCGTGCCCTCATCGACTCCTTCGCCACCGGTGTGAACCTCGCACTCGAAGGGATGAAGGGCGCGTTGCCGCCGGAGTACGTGCTGCTGCCGGGGCCGGAGCGATGGGATCCGCGCGACTCGCTGGCGATCGGCACCTTCTTCGGGTTGAGTGTCGACATGGGTGGGCTGGCGATCGAGCTGGAGCTCGACGAGATCCTCGCGGCGATCGGCGCCGAGGCCGCGGCCGATCTCTATCCGGGCGCTGGGCTCGAGCATTTCGTCGAAGCGCCGGCGGAGTTTCGTGGGTCGGGGGCGAGCGCCGAGAAGGACGCCCTCGGGAGGCCCGCGGTCTCTTCGCCACGAGGCAGCAACGCCTGGGCGGTCGATGGTCGCTGGACCCGTTCCGGCGCACCCATGCTCTGCAACGATCCGCACGTTCCTCTCTCGCCGATCCCCGGGTTCTGGTACCCGATCGTGCTCCGTGCCGGCGCAGCCATTCGGGCACAGGGCTCCTCTTTCGTGGGGTTCCCCGCGATGGCCTTCGGCCACAACGCGCGCACGGCGTGGGGTCTGACGAATGTCATGCGCGACGCGTGGGATGTTGTGCGCTTCGCGCAGCATCCCGACGATCCCGATCTCTATCGCGACGGGGATCGATGGCGCCCCTTCGACCTGCGACTGGAGCGGATCGGCAAACGCTTCGGGCCACCGGCGCAGCTTCAGATTCGCTCCTGTGATCGAGGCATCTTGCTGCCGAACAAGATCTCGGCCGAGGGGTTGGGACTGGGGTATCGCACGATCGACTCGGATCCGGGGGCGATGTTTCGGGGCTATACGACGCTGTTGCGGGCGGCTAATTGGGACGAGCACAGGGAGGGGCTGCGGGATATCCACGAGGGCTCCGCGGCCTGGAACTCACTCTACGCCGACGTCGACGGGCGGATCGCCTGGAAGATGGTGGGCCAGATCCCTGTGCGGCGCGAGGTGGCGACGGTGGCCCCGCGGGCGGGCTGGAGCGACGCGGGGGACTGGATCGGGACAGTGCCTTTCGAGGAGACGCCCGAGCTCGTCGATCCCGAGGACGGCATTCTGGTCACGGCAAACAACGAACGCTCGAATCCGCCCTTCTACGTCACCGCCTACTACGAGCCGCAGCACCGCGCGGAGCGGATTCTCTCCCTGATCAAGGAGGCCGGTGAAGGGCGAATCGATGTGGAGACGATGCGCAGGATCCAGCTCGACGTGGCGGCGCCCGGGCTGCGGCCGGAGCTCGACGGGCTGCTGATCGGCTTGCGAGAGGGGAGGGCGCGGGCCGCCGAGATCGGGGCCGATCCCGGCACGGGGTCTGCGATCGATCTGTTGGAGCGCTGGGATCTGGTTTTCGACCGCCGATCCGCGGCCGCCGCGATCTTCACCGCCTTTCGTGACGCATGGGCGCAACAGCTCTTCGGGCCCCTCATGGGCGGAGATCTGGCCCGGCGCTGGCGCGAAACCCGGCCGGGCATAGCGACGATGAACCGTTGCCTCGCCGATCCGACCGATCGGTGGCTCGAGCGAGCGGCGGGGGCGACCGGACGGTCCCGTGAGTCGATGATTCGAACCGCGTTCCTCTCGACCCTCGCCAATCTGCGGGAGGAGCTCGGCCCCGATCCGCGCGCATGGGCGCTGGGCGACATTCTGCGGGTCGAGCTGCGCCACGGCATGTCGACGATCCCAGGTCTCGGGGCGGCTTTCAATATCGGCGACATCCCAGCAGGCGGCAGCGATGTCACTGTGCACGCCGCGTTTACTTGCCCCGGCGGAGGGCGCGTCGATCGCATATCCACCGCCGGTCCGTCGAGCCGCATGGTGGTCGATCTCAGCGACACCGACGGCGCCTACTTCGCCCACAGCACCGGCACGAGCGGTGATCCGGCCTCGCGCCACTACTCCGACCAGACCCGGCTCTGGCTCGAAGGGCGGCTCTATTGGGAGCGACTGCCTGGCGGTTGAGGTGACCTTGCGGATACCAGACTAGTATGGTCTTGTATTCAATCGATCGCCATATCCCTCGAGATGAGGATGCGCTTTGAAGACCGAAACACAGAGGACGCCCGCGTTCGAGAAGGCCACGCTCCCCCTCGCCGATCGCAAGTATCTCGATGAGCAAGGGGTGTTCCTCTTCTCTGGAATACAGGCGATCGTGCGAATGCTCTTCGACAAGCACCGCCGCGACCTTCGTCTGGGACGCAAGGTAAACGCCACCTACATCAGCGGTTACGAGGGATCTCCGCTCGGCGGCCTCGACATCGAGCTCGGCCGGGCCGCCCGGCTCTTCCCCCAGGTTGGCCGCATCGTGCACCACCCGGGGTTGAACGAGAAACTCGCCATGGCCGCGGTCTACGGCAGTCAGTTCGCCGGGCATGTCGACGGCGTCTGGTACGGAAAGGCCCAGGGCGTCAAATGGATCCCGGACGAAGGGGGGCTCGCAGCCTTCTCGGGGACGGGAGAGGGGAGCGGCGCTGTCATTCTCGCAGGGGACGACCACCAATCGAAGAGCTCCACCTTCCCCGGATCGAGCGATCTGATGCTCGAGGACATGTTCTGCCCAATCCTATTCCCCTCGACGATAGACGAGATCTCGAGTCTCGGCCTGGTCGCCTTCGAACTCTCGCGATTCTCGGGCCTCTACACCGGGCTCAAGCTGCTGACACCTCTCTGCGACGGCGCCGCCAGCATGCGGGTCGATCCCGCGCGAGAGCAGATCACCATTCCGCCGCCGATTCACAAAACCGTGTTCCGAAAGGCCGTGTTGGGAAGGCCGAGCCTGGCGATCGAGCAAGAGATCGTCGAGGAGCGACTCGAAGCGGCGCGACACTTCGCCCGGCACAATTCCTTCAATTTCATCGTCGACTACAAGGGGCCGCAAGAGAAGCGCCTCGGGTTCATCGTCGCCGGCAAGGCATACACCGATCTCTTGTTGGCGCTCTGCGACATCGGTTGCAGCGTCGATCGCGATCCCTTGCGAATGCTCAAGCTCGGCATGATCTACCCGGTCGAGCCCGAGATCGTGAAGGAGTTCGCTCGAGGGCTGACCGACATCGTCGTGATCGAAGAGAAGCGCGATTTCATCGATAGACAGGTGAAGAGCATTCTCTATGGCGATTCGAGCGCCCGCGTATGGGGCAAGCAGGGCCCGGGTGGCGGCACGCTACTGCCGGCATATGGAGAGATCACTCCGGAGATCCTCATCGAAAAGCTGTACCCCATTCTGAGGGAGTACCTCGGGCCCGACCGCCCCTTCTTGGAGGGCCGCAGACGGGAGATAGCCGAGGTATTGAAGCATGAAGCCGCCCGTGTGACGGCCGCGAGACTCCCGAGCTACTGTTCCGGCTGCCCTCATTCCCGATCTCTGAAGCTGCCGGAAGGGAGCCGCGCCGGCGGCGATATCGGCTGCCACACGATGGAGATCATGAAGGAGCAACCCGAGAGAGGGGTCGAGTGGATCTCGTCGATGGGAACCGGTGGCGGCGTCAACAACGGTGTATTTCCCTTTGCCGACAACAGACATATCTTTCAGAACTTGGGGGACGGAACCTATTTCCACTCAGGGCGATTGGCTGTCGCGGCATCGGTCGCCGCCGGCGCCAACATCACATACAAAATCCTCTACAACGGTGTCGTCGCCATGACGGGTGGGCAATCTCCGCCCGGGCAGCTCCCGGTGAGCCGACTCGTCGATGAGCTCAGAAGCGTAGGCGTGAAGAGGGTGATCGTCGTGAGCGATCAACTGAAAGCAACCGGCGACATGGAGGTCGCACCGCACAGCGCGTACGCCCGGGTGCAGGAAGAGATCTCAAACATCGCCGGCACCACGGCGATCGTCTTCGATCTGGAGTGCGCCACCGAGCGCAGACGGAGGGCGTCGAGAAGCGGAGAGCCGCGCACCGAGTTCGTCGTGATCAATGAAAATGTCTGCGAAGGGTGCGGGGACTGCGGGCGATCTCTGTGCCCTTCGCTCTACATCTCCGAGACCAAGCTGGGCGACAAGACGAGCGTTCATCGCTCGAGCTGCAACGACGACCTCCACTGCCTGATCGGCGATTGCCCCGCCTTCATGCGGGTGAAGACGCAGGGTGCCTTGCAAGACCCAATGAGCGATCTCGAAAACGCCTTCGATCCAGGAGCGATCCCCCTGCCGGCCGACACGACGCAGCCCGTCGGCAACTACAACATCGTGGTCGCCGGGATCGGCGGGACCGGCGTGGTCTCGCTCTCGGCGCTTCTGGCGCAAGCGACAATCTTGGAGGGCGGATTCGTCAACGAGCTGAATATGACAGGGCTCGCGCAGAAAGGAGGTCCGGTCGAATCGCAGATCGTCATAAATATGTCGGAGCAGCCGATCATCAACGCCGTGGGCTACCGGCGGGCCGATCTGTACTTGGCCTGCGACACGGTCCACGGCCTCGCGCCGGAGAATCTGCGCTATATCGCTCGAGAGACGACGCGAATTATCGCGAATCTGACGCTGATTCCCACGATCGAGATGATCATGGACAGACTGACGCCGCGTCCTGATCGGGAGCGCCTGGAGAGGACCTGGCGGGAACTCGTAGCCGATGACGCGGCGGTTCTGGTCGATGCGGGCGCGATCATCGAGGGGCTGCTCGCGAACCACATGTTCACGAACATCTTCTTGCTCGGCGTCGCGTTCCAGAAGGGGACTATTCCTCTCTCTCTTGGGAGCTTGGAGACCGCGATCCGGCAGAATCTGCGGCAACCGGAACGTAATCTGTGGTCGTTCCACCTGGGAAGACTGTTGGTCGAAGACGCCGAAAGGGTAGAGACGATGCTCCAAACAAGCCGAGGGGAGGGCGGTGGCTCGATCCTGGACCGCAGCCTGGAGAGGCACGGAGGCGCACTCGAGGGGCATCTTGGCGACCTGGGCGCCGGTTTGGCGAGAATCGATGGGTTCAAGAAGAGAGCCTGTGACCTGATCGAGTATCAAGGAGTCGCATACGCACGGCGTTACGCGGAGCTGATCGCGCGGGTGGTCGAAGCCGATTGCGACCCGGGAAAACGGCTCTCGATCGCGGTGGCTCGATACATGTACAAGATCATGGCCTACAAAGACGAGTACGAAGTCGCGAGACTTCATCTCTTCCGGATGGACGATCGTTCGCTTGTGCGCGACTTCGGAAAGAGGCACGGCCTCTCGATCTACCTGCTCCCTCCTCTTCTCAGGGAGCTCGGCTTGCAGAGGAAGCTCGAGGTCCCGGCGTGGCTGGCGCGGCCGATGTTCCGATCGCTGGCCGGGCTGCGAAGGCTGCGAGGCTCCTTCCTCGATCCCTTCGGTCGACCCAGGGTGCGCTGTCTCGAGCGAGCGCTGATCCGCTGGTATGAGAAAGAGATCGACCGTGTCTTGGGGGAGCTCTCCAATGGCGGCTACGAGGACGCCCTCCGCGTGGCGGAGCTACCGGATCGAATTCGAGGCTACGAGTCGGTGAAGATCCGCGCCGCCTCGCAGATCGACAACGATGCATTGGCCACAGTGTTGCGGTGCAGATGGGATGCAAACACGGGAGCTATTTCTTCGCCGACCCTTAAAGCCTCAGACCGAGAGCGCCTTGAGTAGCTTGTCGGGGCTGGTTATCGGTCGCGAGCAGGTGCGGTCGCGGCAGACATAGACGGTCGGGCGCCCGCGGATCGCCTTCTTCCCCGCCAGGAGCGGAATGCTCACACGCGGAACCTCCTCCGCGGCGTCGGAAGCGGACGACACCGCTCCATTTACGCGGGAGCCCGCGATGACTGCATTCGGCAGGTAGCAGCCGTTCACCAGCCGCCTGAGAATCTCGGCGTCGCGATTCTCGAGATGGCCGACCACCGCGATCTCGGTCGCTGGGCCCAAGTGGAAATCGAGCGCTGCCAGCATCGTCGCAAAGGCGGTAGGCCGCTCTCGAATCTTCGAGCCGTAGCTCCGAATCACGCCGATGCCCAGCTCGCTCAGTCGCTCGTCGCCGGTGAGCCGCGCGATACGCAGACTCGCCATGACTGCCTGTGACGCGCCCGAGGGCATCGCCGCATCTTGCCGCTCGCGGGTTCTCGCCACCAGGCGTTCGTGATCGTATGTCGTATAGAAGAGGCCGCCGGAATCGGGATCGGAGAAGCGCTCGTATACCGACTCGGCCAGAAGCGACGCCCAGCTCAGCCACTCGAGATCGAAGGTCGCCTCGTAAAGATCGACGAGCCCGTTGGCGAGAAATCCGTAGTCGTCGAGGAAAGCGTCTAAGCGCGCTTCGCCCCGCCTGGACACACGCAGGAGTGAGCCTTCTCGAACCATATTGTCGCGGATGAAACACGCGGCTCGCGTCGCTGCCTCGATGTACTCATGGCTGTCGCAAACCCGGCCGCCACGCGCCAGCGCACCGATCATCAGGCCGTTCCAAGACGCGATGATCTTGTCGTCCCGTGCCGGCGGATCGCGACGGCTTCGCACCGCGAAGAGCTTCGCCCGACCGGTGGCGAGCAGCTCCTTGAGCTCGGAGCAGCTCATATCCGCTTGCAGAGCGGCCTCTTGAATCGGCTTCGCGACACTGAGAACACAACGATTGCCCTTGAAGTTCCCGGCCTTAGAAACACCGTAGCAATCGTTGAAAACCGCCCCATCTCGCTCCCCGAGCGCACGGAGGATCTCTTCCTCGGTCCAAAGGTAATGGGCGCCCTCTTCGCCGCCGACATCCGCGTGCAGGGTCGAGCAGAATCCGCCTATCTCGGTCGCCATATCGCGGACAACGAAATCGAGACACCCTTTGGCGACGCGCCGAAACCGTGCCTCACCGGTAACGAGATATGCATCGATGTGAGTGTGAGTGAGAAGTGCGTTGTCGTAGAGCATCTTCTCGAAGCGGGGAACGACCCACCGAACATCGGTCGAATAGCGATGAAAACCGCCTCCCAGACGGTCGTGGATTCCGCCCGCGGCCATTCTATCGAGAGTATGCACGACTACGTTGAGCAGATCTTCGTTGCCCGTTCGGCGATAGGAGCGCAAGGCCAG
>CAZFNT010000005.1:0-8818 GCA_964520315.1 uncultured Gemmatimonadota bacterium | reverse complement strand
TGCTGTGCCGGGGGGAACTTCGGTGCCCCACCGAAGCCACCGTGGGTCTTGTCGTGGCCCTTCACGACCTTCTCCATGTACTCGTCGATCACGTCGTAGCCGACGATCTCTTCGTCCGAACCGAAGGTCAGCGTCTCGCGAATCTTGCTCGCCGTTGCGCCGGCCTTCTTCTCGACACCGTCACGGTTTTGCTCGTAGTGGTCGGCCATGGTCCGCAGCACGCGCAGGAACCCGGGAAGGTCGTCGCGATCGGTGGGCGGAAAGTAGGTGCCGCCGTAGTAAGGCTCGAGATCGGGCGTGAGCCAGATCGTCAGCGGCCAGCCGCCGCTGCCCGGTCGCAAGATCTCGAGGGCGGTCTGATAGACTTGATCGATGTCGGGTCGCTCTTCGCGGTCGACCTTGACGCAGACGTAGCGAGCGTTCAGCAGATCGGCGATCTCCTCGTCGTGATAGCTCTCCCGGTCCATCACCTGGCACCAGTGGCAGGCCGAATAGCCGATCGAGAGCAGGATCGGCTTGCTCTCCCGCTGGGCCAGCTCGATCGCATCTTTGCCCCACGGATGCCACAGGACCGGATTCTGGGCCTGCTGCTCCAGATAGGGAGATGCCTGGTTGGCCATACGATTCGTGCGTCTTTTCACCGTCACGTTTGCTCCTGCTGAGCGCGGATACACAAGCGCCGATTGAGGGCCGATACCCTATCATGGGCGCTTTGACAACCCAAATTCTAACCTCTTGGACAGTTGCCCGTGATCTCCGACCCAGACCCCATCGCCGACCTCTCCAAGCTATTCCCCCCCGCTCCGAAGGAGGAGCCCGAGATGCCCGGCTGGTATCGCGCGCCCAAAGGCCGAACCCGCGTGCAGACCTCCGTGTTGTTGATCGAAGTGGGGATCTCGGGGGCGGGCGACGGCGCCCGACTCGCCGATCCCGTGCGCGTTGCGGGCTTCGAGCGGGTGCACGTGCGAGCCGACTTCGGTCGCCTGGGACCCGCGGAGATGCTCGAAGAGATCGCCCGTCTGGCGGCGGAAGGGATCACGACTTCAGCCGTATCGGTCGGCGTCAACTCCCTCGCGCGCAACGCCCCCGCCGAGGGTGACCCGTCCGGGGAGCAGCTCGAAATCCTGCTGGCCATGGTGGGCGGGCTCGATGAGGCCGAGCGCCCGATGCTGGTGATCCCTTCGGGCTGGCGGCCCCCCGCTGGGATCGAGGGGGAGGACTACGATCCGCACGAACGGGGGGAATCCCAACGCGTGCTGGCGGCGTGGATCCGCAAAGCGACCCGCTCCTCGATCGAGCTCGCCGTGGAGCCGGACCGACGCCACGCGCTCCAGAGCCCGCTCGCCGCGGAGCGCTTCATCGAAGCCCACGGAGGGCGAATGGCCGGTCTCGCCCTCGCGCCGAGCAAGCTACTCGACCCCTCCGAAGAGCTGGCCCCCGCGCTGCTGGCCCTGCTCCTACGGCTCGCGCCGATCAGCCGCCTGCTCTACATCGAGAGTGGACGAAGCTGGCCTGATGATGAGGGGACCACGGCGGCGATCGACGCGCCCCTGCTCGCGCGTGGACTACGAGTGCCCGGAGTACCCCGACGGATCACCCTGCGCGGCGCCCCTCCCGGAGAATGGGGACGAGCGCGCGAAGAGGTGCTAGAGGGCTTCGAGGCGTTGGGGTTGCCGCTGGTGGGTGGGGGTTGAGGCATAGTTCAGACCCAGGATCCGCCACCTAATGCGCGGTCCGGGCAAGACGCTCGGCGACGATCGGTACGACCAGAGAACAATGGCGCGCTTGCGCTCTGTGGGGTACGTGGACTTGTTCTCGTTGGCAGGGGAGAATCGCCGACAGCTGCGATTTTCCCCCTTGCACCATTCCGAAGTCTGCCTCTACGATTTTTCAAGTAGCCAGCTCGACGGTTCTGATGAGTGTATGGCAGCTCAGAAACCTAAGGGTGTGACCGCCGACCGAAGGGGAGTCAAAGGTTCGCGGCTGCGACAAGGTGCGTTGTGCGGCGAGAATGGCCGCTGGCGCGGAAATCGCGAAGATTAGGTGCTCCACCAGGAAGGGGTCGTCATGACCCGGAAACTGCGGAAACTAGCAGGTGTGATTAAGTTCAGCGAACAAACGTCCGCCCTCGCGTCTCCCCCACCGGGGGGGGGGTAGCGAGGCTAGGTCGTCTCGCTCTGGCGTTCTTGATCGGGTGGGGCGCTGTAGTGCCGAGGGTTGCTGCGCAGATGCTGCCGGTGCAGATGGAGTACCCCAAGTACCGTGATCTGCTTCACAATGGGGATGTGGACATGGTTTTCTACTTTGAAAGCGGTGAGGCCCCCTGTCACACCAGCCTATTTCCGAGCATCACGGCGGCGACTTTTTGGTACGCCTTTGATGCCGAGGAGGACTTCAGCAAGCCCCATCGAGTCGTGAAGGACGACGAACTCGGCGTCCCCCAGCCCTACCAAGTGGTCTGGACCGAAGACCTGAGCTTTCCGGCGATGCTGGAAAGCCCGGATGCCGCGATCGAATCGCCGGTCTTCCACTTCCTCGCGCCCTCCAACCCCGATCCCACAGGGTTTCTGGAACAGTTCATGGGCTACCGGATGGATCTTCCCAACCTTTATTGCGCCAGTGGGCCATCCCGAAATCTCCAGCTCGAGCAGTGGGAGAACTCCCCCGTCACCATCACCTTCTACGCCATCGCCAACGAAGCGGGCGCAGAGATGAGAGTCAATCTCGCCAACGTCGACGGGGAGGGCGATGCGTGGGTTTCGCCCCCGATCTCGCTCACGACCGAGTGGGAACCCTACGCAGTAACGGCCGACCTGAGCGACCCGATCTACGACCCCGACCAAGACGGAATCTGGGACTTAGATTTCAGGATCGGGCTCTTCCAAGGAACGGCGGAGAATCCGACTCAGGCGAAGGTCGACAACATCCGTGTTACCGACGAGTTGGAATGGGACGATCCGCCGCCTGGGGGGCCAGCCGCGTACTCGATCGACGACAGAGGCATCTTCCGCAAGGATGGGGAGCCGTACCTGCCGCGTGTTGCGTTCCTCAGTTGGCATTTCAGCACCTTGGATCAGCTCCACGATCACTTCGATCGACTCGCCAACGATATGGGATTCGACGCGGTCGTGGTCCACGGCGGAGTCAACGGAACATCGTATGCCTCCCCTCGAGAGCTACAGGTCTACCTCGACGTCGCCAAGTGCTACGGCCTGAGCGTGGTTCCATACGTTCAGGCATTCCCCCACGGGGGATCGGCCAACGTCAAGTGGCCTTCTCACAAGGTGTATGCCCAGAGCTACTTCGAGACCTTCGGCAATCACCCTGCTCTGCTCGCGTGGTTGGCATGCGATGAGCTGAGCAAGGCCGATTTCAATACCAGGACACAAGACCAACAGATCTTGAAGTGGCTGCGACAGGCCGAGGAGACGATCGGCGGCGGATTCCATCCGCTGATAGGAATCACCGGCGACTCGGCGCTCGACGGGGGAGAACTAGACGATCCGTGGGAAGAGCGGTCACCCCAAGAGTGGGTGGCCAAGCTCGCCCGCGCGGTCGACATCGTGTCGCCCAACATCTTTCCGATCGGTCGGACGGACTGCGCTTCTCCTCTCAACCGCCAGATCGCTCTCGAGACCCTGCTGTCACGATCGGTGTTCGAGCTCTGCGGCTCGCAGCAGGATGGCGGTCTGTGCGAGACGATCGTACCGGGGGTACCGGAGGACTGTCTCGATGAGGCACAGAACTACTGCTGGTCACCTAAGGCGGTGTGGCCCATGATGCAGCTCGCCCCGGGCAAGGCCAATATGCGCCACCCCTGGCCGGTAGAGATGGATTTGATGGGCTCCGAGGCGATCGGCCGCGGGGCATCGGGGTTGATGTACTTCCGAACCTTCCCCGCTCTCTCAACGGGAACGTGCATTGACGACGTCGATTGCCCCAACAGGCTCAAGTGCGCCGACCCCGACGGCCCTTGGATCACCTGTGGGCAAGTGGGCGACCAGAGCAACGACTGCTACGCATGGGATCTGACGAACGACACTCAGGTAGACCTGTGGACCAACACCTGCATGCCCGGCAACAACTGCTACATCAACGGCCCCGCCTTCCGAGACAGCCTGCCTTCGATCAACGCGCGAATGACCGGTCTCCACGGCGAATACGCCAACGCGATCGAGACCGATGGCGTGCAGTCGGAGTGGCTGATCGACACCTTCGCCGAGGCGCAGCATGCCGATATGGTGGATACCTACGTGCACCAGGGTCAGCACATCCGCTCCTTTGGTGCCGAGACCCAGATTCGCATCGGCCACAACACCGAAGCCGATCTCCCGGCGGACGAGGCGGTCTACCGCGCCTTGATCAAGTTCCCGGTGCTCGCCATGGCCGAGGACGATCTGGTCAAGGCCGAGCTCTGGCTGCGGATCGACGCCCAGATCGCCGAGAACATCCCGCTCACCGCCGCGGCCTTGCAAGCGGCGCAGGAGGACTCGACGCTGAATCTCGTGTCGATGATGGGCACCGCGCAGATCTCGGTCGGGGCGGTGCCGGAAGGCATCGTATGGGACGATCTCGCTACGTGGCAACTATTGGAGACGGATTGGCCCGTAGATCCAACGCCAGACCTCCACCTCGACCGTAGCGCGGCTCTGCGCACCGCCCGGGTAACCGAGCCGTCCCAAGGTGACGGGGTACTCGACATCGGCCTCCAGTTCGTAGCGGTCGACATCACCGACATCTACTTCGACTGGATCCGCGGAACCGATCCGGTCACCAACAACGGGCTCTTCATCGACCAGGAGCCGGGGGTGGTCGACTTCACGCTCTCGGTGATCGCGCCATCCTCGGAGAACGCCACGGCTCAGCTCTTCGACCCCCTCTCGATCCCAAACATCCGCCTGGTCACCCGAATCGGCGGATCGCAAGAGGAGCAGCGGTCGCAGCCGATGCGCGTCGCGCTCGAAGCGGACGGTCGAGACGCCGAGATCTTCGTGACGGAGGATCGGTGCCCGCAGGGCTATGGCCACGCCGTGGTGACGGACTGGGGGATGCCCTGCTCCGACGGGCTTCGCCTGGTCCTCAGCGATGTCGACGCGACGAAGATGGTGCAGGTGTTCGGCACTACCGGTGCCTACCTCGGTGCCTTGCCATTCATCGCGGCCGAATCGTGTGCCGAGACCTCACCGGCCGATCTCTGTGGATGCATCGATCCGCAAGACTTCGATCCGGAGGTCTGGCGGGTCGACGTGCCGATGAGATACACGGCACCCTACCCGGGCGACGTGGCGATCCTGGCCTTCCCGAGACCGTGATGCTCCGCCGCTCACTGCTCGGCGCGCTCGCGCTCTCCCTCGTCGCCACGAACGCGGCGAGGGCGGGCTGGCGCGCCGAGCGCACCCGCTGGTGGCCGCGGATCGATGCGGTCGGGGCCGCCGCGGTGGATGATTCGACCTTTGTTTTGCGAACCCACGGGTGGATCGGGCGAGCTCACTGGGATTCGAACTCCGTCGAACTGGGGAAGCTGAGGCCAGTTGCCATGCACGGCGAGGCGGTATGGGCCTCTGGGGGGATGGCGTACGCAACATCCTCGCCCGGCGTGCTCGATGTCTTCGATCTGGAGACGCTATCGCTCGTGAACCAAGTAGACCTCGGGGATGGTATCGAAGACGGCAACGTCTACACCTACGGTTTCGCCCAGAATGGGGATCGACTGTACGTCGCTCTGTTCGGCGGCGGGATCTCGCTGCTCGATGCCAGCGAGCCGATGGCGCCCATCTTGGTGGCCAACACGCCGAGCCGGGGGGCTCCCTGGTTTGGGCCGACCCGTCTCGAGCTGATGGACAACATGCTCATCTCAGCCGAAGCGGGCCTGGGATGGGGGATCTACAGTCTCGACGCTGCAGGAGTGCCAACCATGGAGCACTACGAGTGGCTGGGAGGCTACGACCGCGACATAGAGCCGCTGCCCGGTCGTCGAGTAGGGGTTGCTGGCGACGAGATCCTGGGGATCTACTCGATCGATCAAAACTACCAGCCTCATTTGATTGGTAGCGAGTGGCGACATCAAGCGAGGTTCACAGGCTTGGAACGCTACGGCCCCCTCGCTGCTCTCTCTTCCTGGCACCACCGCTATCCAAACGACATTTGTCCACAGGGGTTCGGCTTCTACGCCTACACCTTCTGGAATCTCCAAACGGATCCCTGGGGCACCGAGCATCGATTGACGATCCCCACCAACGACTGCGGGGCGTCGACCGGTACCTTCCACCGCCTATCTGACAACGGCCTCGTCCTCCTCGACCGCGGAGGCGGATTCCGCGCGCTAGAGATCGACGAGGGGGGCGAGCAGATCCGAGAGATCGGTTCGATCGCGAAACAGGGCCGAGTCTACGATGCCGTGATCAACGACTCCCTCCTGGTTTCCGCGGAGAGCCGATACGGCGGCTACCGGTGGGTCATCGATCGCGAGGGCGAAGTCATCGAAGGAGCCTACGAGCTGCCGCGGGGCGACGCGCGAAACTTCTGGACCGCCGACCTCGACCACGAATCCGGCCGCATCTTCCTGGGATACAGCAGCTTCAGCGCGGGTGACACCATCGCCATCATGGAAGTCTGGGGCGACACGCTGATTCGGGTCGGCGAGATCGAGGAGTCGGCCGCCAACGGCATGTGGTTCCACGAGGGGATCCTCTACGGCCGCTTGAGCCGGGTCTGGGCTTACGATCTGCGCGAATTCCCCGAAGTCCGTTACCTCAACACCTACGACGACTCGTGGGGCCTAGACCTCGCGGTCACTCCGGGCGATTCGATCGACGCGATGTACATGGTCGGCGACGACCTCTTCGACGGCGATGTGAGCGTGGTTTCGCTGAACCGCGACTCGGGCGAGATGCAGCTCCACGAGAAGATCGAGGTGGACTACGCCGCCTGGGGAGTGGCCTCGAGCGACTCGATCCTGGCGATCTCGAACAACAGTGGTTACATCTACATCTACACGCTCGAAGACCGCTTCTCACCGACCTTCCGATTCCGCTACAAAGCCGCGCCGGGGCGGGGGGTCTGGGTGAACAAGCTTCAGCTCGCCGGAGGCGTACTGCTCGCGACCCGCGACACATACTATGCGCCGTACGACTCGCTCCTCGCCTACCAGCTGCGCGAAGATCACCTGAAACCGGTCGCGTCCTGGCCGCTGAACTTACGTCCGTTCGAGGTTGACGCGAAGCTGCTCTCCGACGGCACGGTCCGCGCGGCGGTCGCGCTCGGCGGCGCCGGCATCCTCGACGTGCGCCTGAGCCGCGATCAAGTGGTCATGCGCCAACCTCAGCTCGAGTCGAAGGGGTTCGGTGAAGTGGTGCTTCCGCGAAAAGCAAGCCGATGAGCTCAGATGGAACGTATTTGCGAATCGCTTCGACTCTCCTAGTCCCGATGGCCTTCGTCACCCCTCCCGAGCCGCGGTGACACCATTCTCGTGCCGGAGGAGGTTCTGCTGATAGACGACGCCCTCCGCACCGCACATCGGATGGCGACATCTCCTCGGCCCCACTTCGCCGTGCATCGACACAGGAGATCCAACGGTGTTCGACGATCTCTACGACAGCCATCCTCTCTCGCTGGCGGGTCACTATGATGGCCAGAGATCGGACATGGGGGCCTTCGGTGGTCCCGGGAACGGCGAGTGGATTGTGGGCGTGGCGTTGGTTGACGAACGATGGGCTCGCCCAAGTGTTCGCGCAGGAGTAGCTTGCTGCCTTGGCGCCCGGATGTAGTGCAGATGGATTGAATTGGGGGCCGACGTGTTCGGCGACCCTCTTGGCGGCGTGGGACGCGCGGATCTTCTTCGCTCGTAGGGGCTCGCAGGGCGACACGTTCGCCACTGCGCGGAGCCACGGGGTTTGCCTGGCAGGGGTATGACGGCGACCAGCCCGCCAGTACTCAGTCCTCCCCATCCTCTTCCCTAATTCTGTAGTGACCTACCCCAACCAAGCCCGCAACACTCTCGAGAAACGCACGCGCCTGCGCTGCCCCTCAATGTCCGCTACTAGAGTGTCGCCATCTACCTTGAAACGACCGAGCAGCACATCGCGAACCCGCGCACGCTCGGCCAGGTAACGGATCGCCAGAGGTCGCTCCACTTCGCTCGCATGCAGCGCGGTTTCTCGTTCGCAGCGCCCTTCGAGAAACCCCCGAAGATCGCCGAGGCTTCTCAGGGGGCGGCGCTCGCGGTCTACCGCTTCGAGCAGGAGCGGCCAGGCGTCGAGGAGCACTCCGACATCGCCGCGGGCTCTGTGCGCGGAGCGATTGAGGATTCCCAGCCGGGCGGCGAGTGCGCCCAGGGAGTGACCGTCGGGGTGCGCGATCCACAGGCGACGTGAGATTGCGAGGGTGTCGATCGGCTCTACTTCGAGGGGGGGATGCCCGTGGCGCGTCGAAGCGTCGTCGATGAAGCCGCGGTCGAAGGGGGCGTTGTGCGCGACCATCACGGCGCCGTCGAGGAGCGGACGCAGGCGGGCGAGCGTCTCGGGCTCGGTGGGGGCGCCGGCGAGCATGGTCTTGTCTATGCCGTGCACACGCGTGGCCGCGATCGGGATCTCGCGCGCGGGATCGACGAGGGTGTCGAGCTCGGCTTCGAGGCGGCCGCCTCGGATTCGCCGGGCGCAGATTTCGACTATGCGATCACCCTTCCGGGCACTCAAACCGGTGGTTTCGACGTCGAGGAAGACGAAGTTGACCTGCTCGAGTGGAATGGCGTCCACGGGATCTCCCGGTGGGGGCTCAAAAAGAGCGCCCCGGCCGGCCGCTGGCGGACCGGACCGGGGCG
>CAZFNT010000004.1:16781-27301 GCA_964520315.1 uncultured Gemmatimonadota bacterium | reverse complement strand
ACCCTTGGAACAAAAGCAGCATAAGAAAAGTGTCTACGAAAACGGGGGAACATCCTCTATCCTCATTCGTTAGGAGCTTTCGTTCGTCATTTCAATTCTGCTTTCATCTACCACAAAGATCACCTTGTCTATGCGTTTGCTCACTCTATATGCGAATGCATAATTGGCCATATCAGCAGTTCCAACCTCCGGCACATCCCTCAGGATGTCAATTGTCACTACACCTTCTTCAGAGACAGGTTCTTGAGGCGTAACAGTTATTGAACCCGAAGGTTCCGTATGAGGAAATATGATGATATTATCAACGTTCCAATCTATCTCCTCGCCTTGTAGTATAGAAACGAACGTGTCCTTATCATTCCAAAACGGTTGATCTTCGAGATCTTGGAGAAATGAATCGAGGTCGCCAGACGACGCAATTACGGTGTTCTCCAGAAACTGGTAACCGAGCTCTCTGTTGGGAATAGCGATGCTGGACACATCGTCTGGAGAGACTGTTTCTGATTCAGAAGCGTCATCAGGTGATGGACCACAAGAGATGGCCATGAACAAGATGACCAGCAAAGACAGCAGCGCGAGATATCTAGTCCACATAGGTCGCTCCTAACGACAAAACTCACAGGCGGCAATGGAGCGCAGCGGAATTGCCCTCCGGTGCAGCGCCTTGTTAGCCACAATTCTTTCTGTAAAGCGCATAGATATAAGGGCGTGCGTCACCAGATGGATTGATGAATGTGTAATTTTCATGTTTGACCAGTTCAAATTCTGCACCCATGCGTTTTGTCATTTCAGTGACAGAGTAACGATGGAGTTGAAGACCTGCGCACATAGAGGCACCCGTGGTCGAAAACTCTGCCAGCAATGCGTACCCTCCCGGATGTATCGCCGAATGTAAGTTGGCGAAGTAACCTTGAATGTCTGCCTCTTCGAGCAAGAAATGAAGAACAGCCCGATCTATCCAAACATCGGCTTCGGGAATGCCATCAGGCAGAGGTTGAGAGATGTCATGGTGAAGCCATGTCAATCTATCATTCACTCCTATTCTGTTTCTCAGCCTATTCAGGGCTTCGTCGCTAATGTCGTTTAGAATGAGTTGGTACCCTCTGGCCAGAAGTTCGTCGACTAGCACGGATGTTCCCGCACCGGGGAGGAAAACCGTAGCGGTCTGACTCTGCGCAATCAGATCGAGGAACTTTGACGTCTGCGCGGCGTCGCTCTCATACCATCCCAGTTCGGGGTCGGTCTTGGTGGAGAAGATCGCGTTCCAATGTTGATTTGGCGTGGACATATTTTCCTCTGGCTAACAACTTAGTACCCAAACCTCCACAATCCCCGTCCCCGCGCCACTCGGTCGGCCCATTGGTCAAACGCAGGCTGGCTTGGCACGGTGACGGACGAAGCGCCAGTAGCCGACCGGAGAAGAGCTTAGCATGGCTCCGAGGCGCGCGAGTAGCGGACCCTGCGAGCCGGCGGGGGTGGTATGTCCCGCCGAGAGCCCAGATAGGCGGCTATGAGTCGAATCGGGATGTCCGATGTCGCAGCCCGCATATCCGGGCGATTCCGTTGACATGTGGAAGTCCACATAGTTTTGCTGAAGCCGTCTGGTCTGCCCGCATCGCGAGCACATAGGACGGGGAGCTCGGGGGAGTGGAGCCGCGATCGAGCTCATGGTGCACCGGCGACCTACGGTCGTGCCGGAACCACGCGTTCAGAAGCATCGGCGGTCCGGCCGGGATTGGGCGCGCGGCGATCGCGTAGGCGTCGCCGGGGCGGTCGAGTGCGGGAAGACGCACAGCGCCCCCCCCTTCCTCTTCGTAAACCCAGGAAGCGCTTGCCCCGACTGATCTCGACGGTGGTCAGTCGCGCGAAGGGGAATCCGGGGCCGAGAGCTTGCCTTTCGCCGCGGGCAGCAACACACGGAAGGTCGTCCCCTCTTGCGGCGCCGACTCCACCAAGATCCTGCCGCCGCATTCGTCCACGATCTTCTTCACGATCGAAAGCCCAAGTCCCGTCCCCGATGTCTTGGTGGAGAAATAGGGCTCGAAGAGCTTCTGGCGAACTTCGGGTGAGATGCCGGGGCCGTCGTCGGCGACCCGCAGCTCGACACCGGGCATTCCCCCGCCGATCTCCGCAGCTCGCACATCCACTCTGACCTGACCACTACCTTGGGTGGCCATTGCGTCGCGGGCGTTCTCGACCAGATTCAGTACGAGGCGAGCCACGTCTTCGCGCGCAATGCGAACCGGTGGGATGTTCTCTTCGGTCTTGACGGAGATGTGCACAACCTGCGCCGAAGCGCCTTCGTAGATGCGTAGCGCGTCGGACACCGCGCCACCGAGATCGATCGCGCCTCGGCCAACTGTCTCCGGCCGCGCCATTCGGCTGAACTCGCCGCTGATCCGGCGAAGGCGTTCGATCTGCTCGACGATGACTCCCACGCTCTCTCGAAGTGTGTTCCCGAACTCCTCGGAGCGCGCGTCGTCGTGGTAGGCGTAGAGCAGATTCTGGGCCTGCAGCTTCATCGGGGTCAGAGGGTTCTTGATCTCGTGAGCGACCTGCCGCGCCATCTGCGCCCAGGCGAGCATTCTCTGGGACTGGATCAGATCGGTGAGATCTTCGACCACCAGCAACACTCGGCCCCCGGGCCCTGAGTCTCCGATCCGAGTCAGCGAGACGCGCAAGGTCCTGTCCTCACCGAAGGGGATCTCTTTCGAGACAGCTCCGGTGCGTCGAAACGCCTCGATCAGTGCATCGACGCCGGTGAGATCGCTCTTGCCAAGTGCGGCTTCGATCCCTCCGGCGAGCGGCCGGCCCTGCCCGAGAATGGCGTGCGCCGCGCGATTCGAGAGACCGATCCGTCCACCGGCGTCGGCCGAGACGACCCCTGCCTCGAGATGCTCGATGATCGCTTCGAGGGCGCTGCGCTGCGCCTCGAGCTCGTCGCGGTTCTCGGCGAGCGATCGCGACATTCGGTTGAACGCCTTCACCAGGCGGGCAAGCTCGTCACGTCCCTGCACCTCCACCTCTTCACCCAAGGCGCCCGCGGAGATGCGCGCCGTTCCGTGAATGAGCCGCTGGAGGGGATCGCTGATTCGGCGCGAGAGGATCAGGCCCGCGGCGACCGCGAGGCCGAGCCAGACTAGCGATAGGCTGATGATGAGAGAGATCGATCGGGCGGCTTCGCGGCTCTCTCCGAGCTGACCGGAGTGGGGCAGAGACACGGCCAGTGCGCCTACGACGATGATGTCGTCGAGCCGCAGAGCCCTGAATACCGTGAGGCGTTCCCCGAGGCTTTCGAGCTCCGAGGTGATCAACCCCGGTCGCCCGCGCCCGAGCAGCGCCCGCCAGACTTTGCTCGGTAAGAGCTCGGGCACGAGACGCGCCGCCACGAGCTCGGGCCGTGAGGTGCCGGCCAGACGCTCTCGCCCATACACGCGCACCTCGTTGAGAACGAGGGCGTGCAGCCGCTCGCAGGTCGAGCGCCCCAGGGCTCTGTAGCCGACGGTGCAACCGGCGACGCTGCCGTCGCGCGCGACGAGCGCATTGGCGAGGACCAGCGCGGGTTGCCCGTCGAGCTCCTGATAGAAGGTGCGGCTCTCTCCGTTTTCGAGGACCGCGGCAAGCACCCCCCGGGGAAGAGAAGCGGTCTTGCCCGAGCGGGCACGTTCGATCCCGTCGGCGTCGTAGATGCGGGTGCCGGCGAGACGGGGCTGACCACCGGCGCCGGGGGGCGCGTCCCCCTCGACCTCTCCCCAGGGTGCGGGGGGCTGCGCACCCGAGGCGAGCCAATCGACTAGCACTTCACTTTCCTGCAGAAGGGAGCGGGCCAACTCCAGCTCCAGATCGAGTTCCAGCGCCCCGAGCGCGAGAGATGCCTGATGCTCCAGATCGGCGCGCAGCGCGTCATCCCGCTCCCGGGTGAGCTGCTGCACGCCGGCCGTGCCCCAAAATGCGATCGGGAAGACGGCCACGGCGACGATCGCCAGCATGAGGCGAACCCGAAACTGGCCGAGCAGGTGGGGGATCCGGCGCGCCCATCCTCCGGCCATGGCGATCAGCAGCCAAAAGGCGAAGAACACCGATCCGTGAACCGCCACCGCGTCGAGGGCGAGAGTCGCCAAGTCGGGGTGGAGCCCCACGGGCAGGCCCAAGCCCAACACCTCGCCGCTCGGCTGCAAGGACCAGTGGATGCGATAGGCGCGATCAGCGAGCATCGCGTCGCGCCACCCGCCCGGCAGGGTTCCACCGCCTGCGAAGAGCCCCCGGGTCTCTTCTGGGAGCAGATCTCCGATCGGTGCGTCGGGCGCGTTCGAATCGACCAGAACACCGCGCCGGTAACGGAGCACTACCGGATCGGCGCCCCATCGGGAGAGTCGCCGGCTGAGTGCCCCCGTGCCGGCCCCGACCAATGCGGGCCCGTCCGGAAGGATCGTCACCGAGAGGCGCCCCTTTCCCTCCGAAGTCGCGATCGAGGCGGTCGCTACGAGCATCTCCCACTCGCGCGACCCGATCTTCCGGAGCACGCGGCGCACCAAGATCTCCTCGCTGGCGGGGGGTGCGCTTCCGCCGATCGCCACCAGACCGAGCGTGCCGGGCATGTCGACCCGGAAGCGCGACACAAGCTGGCCTTCGGGATCGAAAATCTCGATTCTGCACGGGCGCCAGCCACCGCTCAGCCCGGAAGCGAGCCACGCATGAAAGGCGGCCTGGCCTCGGGGCGCTTTGCCTTCGATGGCGCGCCGGATCCGGCCATCGGCCAACATGTCGAACACCGCGGACTCGAGAATGGAGAGCTCGTATCCCTCCCGCTGATGAGACCAGCGTCGTGCCTGTTCCTCGGCGAAAAACTGGAAGTCCTTTCTCTGCTGCTCCTTGAGAACGGCGGCGCTGGCCAGGCCGATCAACACGACGACCGCGACGAGCCATGGTCCAACCACGCTTCGCCGGCGTACGAAGGCGTTGGCGCTGCCCGTCAACGCGGCGGTGGTGGCGGCGAGCACCCAGCCCGCGGAAGAGAGCGGGGCGCAGGCCAGGGCCACCAGCGCCGCGGGCACCAGGCGCGTCGATCGGCGGCGGGCTGCTCCCGGCAGCGCTGAGAGAAACACGATGCCGCAGCCGACGGTCGTCATGGCGAACGCGGAGCCGAGGAGCACTACCGAGACCGCGACCGAGAGCACGGCGGGATCGCCAAGAGTGGTCAGATCGACGAAGGGCGGCCGGCCGGCCGCCTCAGCAAAAGCAGCGGTCCACTCGGTCCACAGCACCGCGGCGATTGCGGTCGAGCCCACGGCGGGGAGCGCCAGCAGCGCCGGGAGCGGGCGATCGCGCCTCCGAATCCAGCGGGAGAGGTTTCTGAGCGCCAGTGCAAGGGCGAGATTGATCGCGAGGAAAGTGAGCGCCGCGTCGCCCGGGCTGGAGAGAATCGTGGCCAAGCCCGCCGGGAGCTCAAGTGAGAGCAACACGGCGAACTCGGCCGGATCGCGTGCGGCTTCGCCGAGGATCGGCACGTCGAGGAGCAGAAAGCGAGCGACGAAGAGGACTCCGCAGCCGAGGAAGAGGCCTCGCAGACCGTCTCGACGGCGAAGGGGGCGGATCGCCAGGCAAAGCGCCGCGATCAATCCGATCGCTAGCACGCCCAGCCGTCGAGCGCCGCCGGGAGGCGGGGGTCCAGATGGCGGGGCATCGAGAGTGGCCAGCGGTGTTCCGGTGCCTCCGTCGAGATCGACGGCGATGGCGTCCGGATCGTAGGTCACGATGGTGTCGTGGAAGCGCAAGCCCTCGACCGGAGGCACCGCCGGATGGATCCCCCCCCTCAGCAGCGGCGCGACCACCGCCAAGGGTCGGCCCACGACGACCGCCCCGCCCCCTTCGATCGGAGCCGCCGCCCGAACGAGTGTGTAGGGCTCATCCAGCCAGACGGCGATCTGAGTGCCCTCGTCGGGAATCGACTCGCCCCTGCCGCCGTAAGCAGCGGGGGTCCAGCCCGCCCAGGCAACAAGCTCTCCATCCGCCCCACGCACCACCGCACCTACTGCGTCGTCGCTCGTAGCCGGTGGCATCAGCGCATCGAGGTGCTCGAAAGCGGCGATCCGAGAACCGGTCGCCACCGATTCTCTCAGCCAGGGATCCGAGGCGACCCATTCGGCATCCTCCACGCATCGAAGAACAACATCCTCGAGAATCGGGTCGATTCGATCGAGCGTGCCGGGCGACTCCGGCTCGGGCAACACCACTCCGAGTACTGCGAGCAAGAGAGCGGTCAGCGAGGTGGGGCGGGTGAACCCGAGCCGATGGAGCGGAGCTATCCATCCCAGGGCGGCCACGAGAGCCAGAGCCACGGGGATCCCCATCGGCCATGCCGAAGGGAGCAGCGCCAAGAGCAGAAGCACGACCCCGACGCCGTAGCCGGGGCCGCGATCGGCAGAGGTTTCCATAGTGCGGTTCAACGATCGATGCGCGTAATGACCCGCGCGATAATCCGACATCCGGCGGGAATCCGCTACCGCCGCGATACCTCGGGTTGCGTTGAAATCGTAATCGCTGGCAAACTCCCTCGATGTCGCCGCCGCGCTCCGTCCTGCTCGGAATCCTGCTCATCCCTTGGCTCGCCACGGCGCTGGTGGCGACCGGCTGGCTCGGGCTCCCCGAAGGTCACATCTTCTCCGGCTTCTGTCAGGGCGACGAGCTCGTCTACACCGCCAAGTCGCTCGAGATCATCGAGGGCGGGAACCGCTTCACCTACGGGAACCCCTTCTCCGAAGACCCCGACACACCCACCGTTTACGTCAGCCTGATCTTCACCGTGATCGCCTGGATCTGGCGGTGGACCTCGATCGAGCCGGTCTGGATTCTGTGGGCGGGGAGAATTGTCGGAAGCACGATCGTACTAGCGTTGGCGTGGCGACTGATTCGCCTCTGCGTCGGCGAGAACCCGAGCGCCGCACGCTGGTGTTTCTACTGGGCGGCATTGGGGAGTGGGCTCGGGTGGATCTTCACATCCACCCATGGCGCGCTGCTGGAGCTCCACCACTCCTTCGATCCGATCTTCGCGGGTGAGGGCAGCGAGGGCTTGAAGCTCTTCGGCTGGCTCGCGGACAGGGTCAAGCCGACCGTCCCCAAGCACTACTCCCCCGGGATCTTCACGACGATCGTGCACTCCTACGCGGCGATCTACCAAGCGTTCTTCATCGCCACCTGCTTGGCCCTCGCCGAGCGGCGACGGGCCACCGCCGTAATCCTCTTCGCCCTCACCTTCTGGGCGCATCCATGGGCGGGATCGATGCTGCTCTGTCTGGGGGGCACCTTTCTGGCGATCGAGCTGGCGCTGGAGCGTAATCGTGGCGATCTCGCGGCGGGGGTCCTCTTCGCGGTGATCGGAGCCGCGTGGCTCTACTACTACATCGTGTTCCTGGATTCCATCCCCGAGGCTCGGCTGCATGCGGAGCAAGTGCGGCATCCCCCGTACGCGTGGCGAACACCGACCACTTACCTCCCACAGTACGCGGGGGTCTGGGGGACCGCACTGCTGGCGCCGCTGGTGTTGCTGCCGATGCGGGGCACGTGGAAACGTGTTCTGCGATGCCGCGCCGAGCGGCTGGTGGTGCTCTGGGTCCTGATCTGCTTCGTCATTCTGAACAACTTCCGCTTCCTCGACCCGCCGCTGCAACCGGATCAGCTCGGCGGGCGGTGGCTCTGGTTGCCGTTGGTGATTCTGGCGACGCTGTCACTGATCCGCTCGCACCCGGCGGTGAGCCGACGAGTTCTCATTCCACTGGTGCTGGTCTCGCTGCCGGAAACCGCTCGACTCTCATACGACTACTTCATCCGTGGACTCAGACACGATCCGGTTCTGGTTCGGCGCGTGAGCATGAGCTCCGCGATGCAAGCAGTTGCCGCGCTACCTGGTCGCCGACTCGTCTTCGCGGACGACCCATCCATGGCCAACGTCGTCGTAACCCACACACCTCATCGCGCCTACTACAGCCACTGGAACGAAACCCCTCACCTGATCGAGCGGCAGGAACTCCTGGCCCGCTTCAGAGAGACCCCTTCGATCTCGATTCCCGACAGTCTCGGAGCGGATCTCTGGATTCTGACTAGCGCCTCCGCCGAACGTATCGCCCCCGATCTGGGCGCTCTTGGCGCGGTGCTACACAGATCCGGCGACTATGTCGTGCTCGACCGAGATCCCAAATAGCCAATCAATGGGACAGGCCTGTCAACGCCGAGAAGCCGCCCGAATCTCGTCGACAACCCAGGTACCGGCTTCGCGTCTGAGCGAGATCACCAGGCGGGAGCGATGCACTCCGCCCGTTCGTTCGTCGACGTAGCGCCAGTCGAACACAGCATGCGGAGCGTCTCCGCTGGCTCGGTAGCGATTGAGATCGAACTTCCGAGTTTGCGTGCGGTCGAAGAGGCGCTTGAAAAGAAAATAGCCCTGTGCCGGCCCGTACTCGCCCGAGCGGGCGGCACCCCCCACATCGATCCCCACGCGTCTGTCCCCAAAAGCCTTGAGCAGCAACGAAAGATCCTCGGCCTGCCAAGCCGTGGCCATCTGCTCCAACAATGCGCGTGGACCGAGCTCACGGGTCGCGTTTTCCGCGGCGTCGGACCTGCCCTGCGCCGGCGTCGCGGGAGAGATCGTTCGAACCGACCCGGACGTCTGCGCATCGGCCGCGGGCGCAGCGGTCATGATGAGCATCGACGAGAGCAATACGAGTCTCACGGTCGCTCCAAAGCGGGGGAACACCTCTTCTCCCCCTTAAAGATAAGCCACCGACGCCGCCAACTCAAAACAGAGTGAAAGCATCGTCACGCATTGGCCTTCATGCGGGGCGTCTTGACCGGAGCAACCGCGCGAGGCTTGCGCTCGTTCCACTCGAAGAGAACCGGGGAGGCGACGAAGATCGAGGAGTAGGTTCCAACCAGCACTCCAATGAGCAGCGCGAGCGCGAAATCCTGGATCACCGAACCGCCGAGGATCAGCAAGGTCGTCACGGGGATCAATGTGGTCACCGAAGTGATCACGGTTCGACTGAGCGTGCGGTTGATGCTTGCGTTCAGGATCTCGCCGTAGGGCCTGCGCCGCATGAGCTTGGTGTCTTCTCGAATACGATCGAACACGACGATGGTGTCGTTGAGGGAGTAGCCCACGATCGTGAGCAGAGCCGCGACGATCGGTAGGCTCATCTCTCGATTCATAAGCATCAGAAGGCCGACGACCACAAGCACGTCATGGGTGAGCGTCACGATCGCCGCGATTCCGAAGCGGAATTCGAAGCGGAGCGTGATGTAGGCCACGATGGCGAGCAGCGCCAGGACTATCGCCGTGATCGCCTGCCCCTTCAGCTCGGCCCCGACTTTGGGGCCGACCATATCGGCCGAGAGCACGGCGGCCGTGGGATCGATGTCGGTCTTGATGGCGTGAACGATCTCATCGCCTCGATCGGCGCCCCCCTCCACGCCTTCGACCGGCACTCGCACCAGGATCTCGGCGCCGTTCCCGACCGTCTGGACTTCGGCACCAGCGATCTCCAGCGAAGAGATGGCGCCTCGCACCGACTCGATCGTGGGCGGAGACTCGAACTTCAGACGAAGGGCCAGCCCTCCTTCGAAGTCGATGCCGTACCTCAGCCCTCCGTTCGAAACGATCGAGGCCATCCCGATGAGTATGACCAGCGCGGAAAGACCGTACGCCAAGCGTCGTTTCGCGATGAAGTCGATCGAAGTGTTCTTGAATATCTGCAGCATGGGTTGCTCTCTCTAGATGCTCAAGCGCCGCATGCGCCCAGTGCTGTACAGGAAGTCGAAGGCAATGCGCGAGCAGAACACGGCTGTGAACACACTCATGACGATTCCGATCATCAGAGTCACCGCGAACCCTCGAATCGGTCCACTACCGTAGTAGAAGAGGATCAGACCGGTGAGAAATGTCGTGATGTTCGCATCGAGAATGGTCTTGAAGGCCCGCTCGTAGCCGGTCTGGATCGAGGCTACGACCGACTTGCCCGTTCTGAACTCTTCTCGGATCCGTTCGAAAATAAGCACGTTGGCGTCGACGGCCATGCCCATCGTCAGCACGATACCCGCTATTCCGGGCAGCGTGAGCGTGGCTCCAAACATGGCCAGCGCCGAGAGGATCAGGACGACATTGACGACCAGGACCGTGTTGGCGATGACGCCGGAGACACGGTAGTAGACGAACATGAACACGATCACGAAGGCCAATCCGAAAAGGCCCGCGGCCGCGCCGGCGTCGATCGAATCCTGGCCCAGCGTGGAGCCGACCGTGCGTTCCTCGACGATCTTGATCGGCGCGGGGAGCGCTCCGCTCCTCAGCACAACGGCGAGGTCGTTCGCTTCGTCGGCGTTGAAGGCACCTTCGATCTGAGCCCGCCCGTCGGGAATCCGAACCCGGAGCACAGGAGCCGAGCGCACCTTGCCATCAAGCACGATCGCCAGCTGGCGCCCCGTGTTGTCGCCGGTGATCTGCGCGAAGCGCTTCACGTAGTCCGACTTGA
>CAZFNT010000004.1:0-16771 GCA_964520315.1 uncultured Gemmatimonadota bacterium | reverse complement strand
GAGAGGTTGGCCCGCGCCACGGCGGCACCGGTGATCTCGGCCTCGCGGTTGAGGAGATAGAGTCGCGCGTAGCTCTCGAAGGGGTTGGATGCGTTCTCCGATTCCTCGACCACCCCGAGGCGGAACTCCAGCTCGTCCGGCATGATGTCGTTGACCTCGGGGAGAGCCAGGATCTCCTCGACAGCCGCGATGTTCGGTTCGGGAACCGCCAGATTCAGTCCCCCGTCTTCGGTACGGCCGAACGACTGCAGAAGACTCAGAAAGGGGTGCTCGCCGGCGGAGGCCGCATCAACCGTCGGCGTCTCCGGCTCGAGGTCGGCGAAGAGAGCGGCCATGGCGGTGTCGACCGCGCTGGTGTCCGCCTCGTCGCCCAGCGCCACCAAAGGTGGCTCTTCGGTGTCGGTGAGCGCCTCGTCCTCGGCCGATTGCTCCCGCATCTCCTTGGCGATCTCGTCTATCACGGTCACCAGCTCGCTCGTTCTCGACGAGAGGGCCACCAGCTTGAACTCGAGGAATGCAGTGCGTCGAACGATGTTCTTCGCCCGCTCCGGATCCTCGATGCCGGCCAGCTGGATCAGAATCCGTCCTTCGCCCAGGGGCTGGATGATCGGCTCTTCGACGCCGAACTCGTCGATCCGATTCCGGATTACCTCGAGCGCTCGGCGGTGGGCGTCCCATGCCTCCTCTTCGGTCATATCGGTGGCATCGATCTCGACCACCATGTGCATGCCACCCTGCAGGTCGAGCCCGAGAGAGATCGCTTTAGCTTGCAGCTCCTGGAAGATCTCCGGAGCGGTGGCTTTCAGCTCGGCGCGGCCCTGCGAACCCATCCCGACCAGGCGAATGGTGGACCAGAGCCCGGCGATCGCGATGATGAGCACAACGATCGTGGTTCCCAGGCGGCCAAGAAGTTTCCTGTCCATATGAGCTTTCCGATTCCTGCTTCTCTTTTGGACCGATTGCGGGAACCGCTCCCACTGGAGGCGGTCTTGCGGCGCGCGGGGCGACATCCAACTACCCGCGTCGGATTGCGGTCGGTGACTGTGCTAGCCGAATCGGTCAGTCCATCGCGGACCCTACCACATTCCCGATGACCAAGCGTTTCATGTAGCGTACGGCCTCGGCAAATCCTTCGAATAGCGCGCGTGCGATGATTGCGTGCCCGATGTTCAGCTCTTCCATCCCCTCGACCTGTGCAACAGGAACCACGTTCCGGTAGTCGAGTCCATGGCCCGCATGAAGGCGCAGCCCCAGCTCGCGGATCCTCCGGGCAGCGGTAGCGATCCGTTCCAGCTCCGCACGAGCATCGACCACCGTCGAGGCGTTGGCGTAGGCGCCGGTGTGAATCTCGACACCGTCGGCGCCGACACCGGCGCTGGCCTCCACCTGCTCCTCATCGGGATCCACGAAAAGTTGCACCTTGATGCCCGCGGCCCGCAGCTCAGCCACGACCTCTTCGATCCGTTGCGGCGATCCGGCGACGTCGAGCCCTCCTTCGGTCGTGAGCTCCTGCCGACGCTCCGGCACAAGACAGCAGTTCGCGGGCCCCACGTCGATGGCGATCGCCACGACCTCCCGATCGACCGCCAGCTCGAGATTCACCGGCACCGAGGCCGCGGCCACGATCGCGCGCAGATCGCTCTCTTGAACGTGCCGTCGATCCTCCCGCAGATGGAGAGTGATTCCGTCCGCTCCGGCTCCCTCGGCGATCACGGCCGCCCGCGCCGGATCCGGGCTCGATCCGCCTCGCGCCTGCCGGAGCGTCGCAACGTGATCGATGTTCACTCCGAGACGCGATCTCATATCCGCTCCAATCCGAGCACTACCGAGGCGGGAACGAGATTCCAGGTCTCTCCCTCCATCTCCCCGAGCCGAGTAGCAAGAACATCGTAGGTGTGGGGACGGGGATGCCCGATACCGATCGCGTGCCCGCGGTGCGCGGCCATCCGCCCCAGCTCCGCCAGACCACTCGCAATCGCCCCGGGCTCATCGATGGCATCGATGAAAACCGATGCCGCCGCGCAGGGAAGATCGCGCTCTCCGGCGATTCTCCTTCCCGCGGAGTGGGGCGTGGTGGCGCTGTCGACGAAGTAGAGCCCCCCGGCCTCGGCGACCGCATCGATCATCGCGGCCATTACCCTCGCGTCGGCCGTGGCTTTCGAGCCCATGTGGTTGTTGAAACCGACGGCGCAGGGAACGCGCGCCAGATTGCCGAGAATTACCCTGCGGATCTGCGCGCCGGTCATCTCAGTGGTAAGGGCGAAAAGCCCCGGGTCGAGGCCGCCGACCGGCTCCATCGGCTGGTGGACGATCACTTCGCGCCCATTGTCGAAGCAGAGCCTCGCCAGAGCGATGCTGTGCGGCCGCCCTGGAAGCACGCCAAAGGTAAGACGATGGTCCAGCCCGACGAGATCGCGCACGATCGCCCTTTGGTTGTGGCCCAGATCGTCGATCACGATCGCCACCTTGGGAAGCCGGAGCTCGGGCGGAGCTCCCGACGACACGTCCGGCCGTTGGATCCTGGCGCGGAGCTCCAGAAAGTGCAGTCCCTCGTGTGAAACGCGCATCTTCAGGGCGTTCCCCCGCTCCACGAGACTGCGCTCCACGATCTGCGCCGAGAGGCCCTCGATCGATTCGGTGAGAGCGAGATTGAGCCGTGTCAGAGAGACCGAATCGGGTAGGGCGACTTCGATCCGGCGCGTCCCACCGCTATATCGGAGTGGGAAGGACCGTATGTCGCCGGCGCCATGTTCCTGGAGAATCGCAAGCACACGCGATTCCACCTGCTCCGGCACCGACCGCTCGGGTGGGGGCGAAACCCGAGGACTTCGCAGATAGCGGACCGTCGCGATACCGCAGACCAGGAACACGAAAAGGACGTAGACCAACGCCGCTACGCCGGGCCGTGGACCGCGCTGGGTCTTCTTGCTGGATGAGCCTTTGCGACGAGCCACGCGCCTTGTCTCCTGATGACGAGAACCGACACGAGTATACCGCCGATGCCGCACGCGATAGAGTCTCTCCATGTTCAGTCTCAGTTTCGATCCCGAATGCGATCCCGAGGGTCCCTTCGATTTCGGTGTGCGCCCGGCGGCGGATGACGATCCGACCAAAGGTCTCGCGAACCGACTCAACGAAGCGCAGATCGAGGCCGTCACCACCGGCGCCGGGCCGACACTCGTGATCGCGGGCGCGGGAACGGGAAAGACCCGCGTTCTCGTCCATCGGGTCGCCTATCTGGTGAAGCGGGGAGTTCGCCCCCCGACCATTCTGCTGCTCACCTTCACCCGGCGCGCCGCCTCGGAAATGCTGAGGCGGGCTTCCGCGCTCGTGGATCGCCCGCTCGACGAAGTAGCCGGCGGCACCTTTCACTCCTTCGCCAACACACTCTTGCGGCGGCATGGCAAGCTGCTCGGCCTGCCGCCCAATTTCACGATCCTCGACGCCGGCGATTCCTCCGACATCATCGGGCACATTCGCACCGGTCTCGGTGTGGGGGGGCGTGGGCACCGCTTTCCGCAGCGGCGCACCTGCCAGGCGATAATCAGCGCGGCGATCAACCGCAGCATCGAACTCGGCGAGGCGGTTCTCGAACGCTGGCCCCATTTTGCGTCTCACATCGACGATCTGCAGCGCATCTACGAGGGCTACAGGGATTTCAAAATACAGCGGGGCCTGGTCGACTATGATGATCTGTTGCTCTACGCGCGCGATCTACTCGACCGAGAGCCCGAAGTGCGCGACGAAATCGGCCGACGCTACCAGCACATCCTCGTCGACGAGTACCAAGATACCAACAGAATCCAGGGCGATATGGTCTCTTTGCTGGGGCAAAGTCACCGGAACGTCATGGTCGTGGGAGACGACGCACAGTCGATCTATCGCTTTCGCGGCGCGACGATCGACAACATATTCGACTTCCCAAAACTGTTCTCCGACTCGCACCGGATCACGTTGGAACAGAATTACCGATCCACGCAGCCGATTCTCGATGTGGCGAACGAGATCTTGTCTCGCGCCAACCATGGGTACGAGAAGAATCTCTTCTCTTCGATCGGCGGCGATGAACGTCCCCGGCTCATCGCGTGCGAGAACGAAGCGGTGCAAACACGGTGGATCGCCGATCGCATTCTGGAGCTTCGCGAAGAGGGTTTGCCCTTGGGCGGCATCGCGGTTCTGTTCAGGTCGTCATTTCATGCCTTCGACCTGGAGCTCGAGTTGGGTCGGCGACAGATTCCATTCGTGAAGTACGGCGGTTTCAAGTTCATGGAGACCGCCCACGTCAAAGACATCGTCGCGCACTTGAGAATCCTCGATAATCCCAAAGACGCGATCTCCTGGACGCGAGTACTGACTTTGCTGCCCGGCATCGGCCAGGTGACCGCGCACCGAATCGCATCCTCGCTCAACGACAAGAATCCCTTCGATCTGTCGAATCTGAAGGTACAAGAAAGGTCGAAGAGCGCCCTCGACCGGCTCTCGGGTCTACTGCGTGGATTCCGCGAGACATTCCCTGGTCCGGCCCAGGCGATCGAGGACTTGATCGAGTACTACGAGCCACTATTGACCGAGAAATACGACGATCATCCGAAGCGCAGGGCCGAGCTCGAGCACGTGGCGGTGCTCGCCGCCAAGCACAAGACCTTGCGAAGCCTGCTCGACGACTTCGCGATCGAGCCGCCGAACCGCTCCACCGACAAAGGAGCACCGGCCCTCGATTCCGACGGGGAATCGAAGTTGGTCCTGTCGACAATCCATTCCTCCAAGGGGCTCGAGTGGGACGCAGTCTTCGTCATCTGGGTCGTCGAGGGCCGCTTCCCCACATTCCAGGCGATGGATCGCGAAGAGGACCTCGAAGAGGAACGCCGGCTGATCTACGTGGCGGCAACCCGGGCCCGAGAGGAGCTTACTTTCACCTACCCAAGCGGCAGCTGGGACAAGATGGGGCGCTATCTTTCCGCACCCTCGATCTTCGTTTCGGAGATTCCGAGCGATGTGCTCGTGCCTTGGCGAGCGACTTCATCGGGGCTCGGACTGAGCGACAATATCGAGCTCGCGCCGATGATCATCCCGGAAGCTACGGGTCTTCTTCATCACGACCACCGGCTCGACGATTTCGAGTGGAGCGAAGAGAGCAGATCCCAGCTCCGATCACGACGCAAGAAGATCGACTCGCGAATCCTCGGCGAGCTGGGTGACGACGGCTGGACTTATGAAGAAGAGTGGCCCGATTGATGAGGGTCAGCGGAGAAATGCTCATGAACAGATTCCTACATATTTCGTTGCTGCTGCTACTCGCGGCCTGCGGTGGCCGGGTGAACGGCCAGCAATCACCGACTAATCCGCCTGAGACGGATCTGATCGACGCCACCGCACCGGCAAATGTCGGAATACAATGCTCGCTCATGCTGGATAGGCCGCGCGGCAAAGACCTGACCGACGACGATCTCAGGAAAATCGCCCGCTACGCCGCCGTGAACGATCGTTTTTGCCGGCTCTCACCGACACAGATCTCCAAGCTGCGCGAGCTTCACCCCGGCATCTTCATCTTTCGCTACGCGAATGTAGTTTCAGGCGGGCCGATCGTCGGCCAGAGAGAGGTCAGATCTCATCCCGAGTGGGTGATCCTCGACTCTGCCGGCGATCCCGTACCTTCCGGCCCCGGGACCAGAGCCCCGCTCCTCGATTCAGCCAACGAAGAATGGCGCACATTCTTGGCCGATCGCTGCCGCGCGATGCTCGTGAAGGGTGGTTACGACGGCGTCATGCTCGACGTCGTTCAGATGGCCAACAACAAGCCCTTCGCGCTCAAGGGGATCGACCCCGCGACCGGACGCAAGTACACCGTGAAGAGCTGGCGAGATGCGCAATACGGCCTGGTAGCCCATTTGCGCAAGACGCTTCCGGCCAACAAGCTGATCGTCGCCAACAGCGTAGGCCGCGGACGAACCTACTTCGAAGAGGGTGCGAGCCGCTTTCTCGAGGTGGCCGACGGGATCATCGCCGAAGGGTTCCGAGGGCCGATCGCGCGCCCGCTGAACAAGCATCTTCAAGAGCGGGATTGGCGCGCAACTGTCGACATGATTCGCGACGTCGAGAAACGAGGGAAGTACTTCGTCGGCTATACGAAGTATCTAAAAGGGAAGGTGAAGAGCGGTCCCGACAAGCGGGATTCGGATCGATTCTGGTTCGTCACATTCCTGCTCGGCATGGGGCCGCGCTCCTACTACTCGGCCGTGGTGCACGACAACGCGAATATGCACCAGACCGCCGAGTCCTTCGATCCCCAATGGACGCTCGCCTTGGGAGCACCGACCGGCGACTACAAGGAGAAGGGGGGGCTCTACAGCAGGCAGTTCCAACACGGCCGAGTGCTCGTCAATCCTACCGAGCACGCTATCGATGTCGACCTGCGGACTCCCCTGCGACGAGTCGGTCTTCGAGGGGAGCCGACCGGAGCCCCGATCCGCAAACTGAAGCTTGGCGCCCATCGAGCTGAACTCTTGCTCGAGTAGACCTGCCCGACCGGGGTTACCATGACACCTCAGGTGTGTGGTAGGGAGTTCCGGAAGCGCTCGATGAACTGGAAGAGACGCCTCTTGGCGTCGACGATACAGAAGGTCCTCGTCGCTGGCGCTGCTTCTTCGACGACGATCGGTGTGCCGAGCCAGTTCGCCGAGATCCAGAGCGCCATCGATGCGGCCTCCCCGGGAGACACGATCCTCGTCGCCGCAGGCACCTACGCGCCGGCGGACAGCAGCGGTATCTCCTTTCACGGCAAGGCCTTGCTGGTTCGCTCAGAGGGCGGCGCGGGCGTGACGATCGTCGATTCCATGAACGCGGGCCGTGGATTCCTCTTCAACAGCGGCGAGACAGCGATCTCGATCTTGACGGGATTCACGATCACCGGCGGCTCCGCCAGCCGAAGCGGCGGCATCTACTGCGAGGCATCGTCGCCGACAATCAGCGACTGTGACATCGTGGGCAACGTGAGCAGAGGACTGGACAACCGCGGAGGTGGCATCTTCGCACTGAGCGCGTCTCCGACTCTGCAAGGATGCACGATTTCGCAAAACGTCGCGCTCGGCGCCGAGGGCCACGGCGGAGGCATCGTCTTCATTCAATCGAACGGCACCATCTCGAACTGCACGATCTCCGAAAACCTCGCGGTCTCGTCGAACGGGCACGGCGGAGGCATCTATTTGGCGCAGTCGTCGCCATCGATCGATGGCTGCTCGATAGTAGACAATCAGGCATACTCCTCAGGCGGCCTGTATTGTGGCGCTTCCTCTCCGCTCATCACCAACTGCACAATTTCGAGGAACATCGCCGATAAGGGCGGAGGATTCCGTTGCAGGAATCTCGCCGCGCCGGTGTTGACCAACTGCGTTATTTCTGCGAATCAGGCGATCGACCAGGCGGGCGGCGGCTTCAACTCCGACAGCAATTCGCACGTGACCATGTTCGATTGCGACGTAGTAGACAACACTGCCGTCCTCTGGGGCGGGGGAATGTACTCCTGGTCGGCGAACGCCACCTTGGTCGATTGCAGAATCGAGAACAACGAGACCCTGATGAAGGGCGGGGGACTGTACTTCTGGGATTCATCGACCACCGAACTGCTTCGATGCGTCGTCGCGAACAACCGGTCCACCGGAACGGGCGCCGGGATCTTCCTCACGATCGACTCTTCGATCTCGGTTCGGGCGTGTCGGGTCAGCGGAAACAACGCAGGATCGAGTGGTGGCGGTCTGCATTGCGAAGCAGGCTCATCGGCAAAGCTACAGAACTGCGTCGTTGTGGAAAACGACGCCATTGCGGGTGGTGCGATCTCGTGCATCGGCGCCGACACACTTCATCTTTCCAATTGCACCATCGTGCAAAACACCGCGACACTCGGCGGCGACGGCCTCTACCTGAACGGCGTTGCAGGGCGGATGGATAACAGCATCGTGTGGCAGAACACGCCCAATCCGATCGCCATCGACGAAGGCTCGTTGCTCGCGGAGTGGTCCGATGTCGAAGGCGGCTGGGCGGGCGCGGGCAATATCGACGCTCCGCCGGGATTCGTCGCCTGGCGAGGCTACGATTTCCTGCTGCAGAGCGGATCGCCATGCATCGACGCTGGAGACCCGAACTCGCTCGATGCGCTCTACGACTCCCATCCCGCCTGGCCGGCCGGCCACATCGATGGTGAGCGGGCCGATATGGGGGCCTACGGCGGTCCGGGCAACGGGGATTGGGTGTACTGAGGCGCAAGAGGATCTGGCGTTCTTGCGCGGACCCTAGGTCGGAACGTCAGACTCAATCATCCCCCTTGCCTTTCTCTTCCGCCGGGGCTAACATATCAGCATATCGAGATACGTTGATGAATACGCCCCGCCCCCTTCTCCCGATCTTGAAATCGCTGGCCGACCCGACACGGCTCGCGCTCGTCGACGTGCTCTCGCGTGGCTCGTTCAACGTATCGGAGCTCTGCTTCGCGCTCGAGCTGGGGCAATCGACCGTCTCCAGGCATCTGCGGATCCTCTTGGATGCGTCGGTCGTCGCCCTCAGGAAGGAGGGGCGGGAGACCTACTACCGGCTGGAGACCGATCCGGTCCCTGCGTTGCTCGCCGAGACACTCGAACACCTGAACGATGATCGTTCCGCCGATCGCGATGCGCGACTGGCCGAAACGTGGGAGCGGCGGCGACGCAGATCCCGCGCCTTCTTCGACAATCTGGCCCCCGAGCGGGGGGATGGCCGGTCGGACTATCTCGGCAGTCCCGATTGTGTGCCACTGCTTCTTCGCCTTCTGGGACGCGGCGAGGTCGTGGCGGACATTGGAACCGGCACCGGCCGCCTGCTTCCCGAGCTCGCTCCGCATGCCCGCACGATTATCGCGGTCGATGCCAGTCAGTCGATGCTCGATCGGGCGCGAGAGGCCGCGGGCTCGCTGGAGAGCGCCGACGTCGATTTTCGCCTCGGAGATCTCGAACACCTTCCCCTCGCCGACGCTGAAGCCGATCGGACTGTCGCGCATATGGTTCTCCACCACGCTCCCGATCCGGAGCGCGCGGTGGCGGAATTATGTCGCGCGCTTGCGCCGGGCGGAAAGGTGCTGGTAGGCGATTTCCTGCCCCACGAGAATCAGTGGATGAGGGAAGAGCTGGCCGACCAGTGGCTCGGCCTCGATGAATCCGATATTCGCCTCTGGTTGGCCCGAGCCGGGCTTCGAGAGATCACCTTCGAACGTGTTCAAAACGAGGCGTCGTCGATGGGCGTCTTCGTGGCGACCGCAAAGAAACCAACGCTGAGGAAACAACAATGAGCAACGCTACGCAAACCGCCCACGATTTCAAGGTCGCCGATCTTTCTCTCGCGCAGTGGGGGCGCAAAGAGATCGAGCTGGCCGAGCAGGAGATGCCCGGTCTGATTTCGTTGAGAGAGCGGCACTCCGACTCAAGGCCGCTCCAGGGTGCCAGAATCGCCGGCTGCATTCATATGACAATTCAAACGGCTGTACTGATCGAGACCTTACAGGCTCTGGGTGCGGAAGTCAGATGGTCGAGCTGCAATATCTACTCGACGCAGGACCACGCCGCCGCCGCTCTCGCGGTCGAGGGCACTCCGGTCTTCGCGTGGAAGGGAGAGACGGAAGAAGAGTACGATTGGTGCATCGAGCAGACCGTGCGGTGGCCGGATGGATCTGGCGCCAATCTACTTCTCGACGACGGTGGTGATCTGACCGTGATGGTTATCGAGAAGTATCCGGAGCTGCTGGCGGAGATTCGCGGCGTGTCGGAAGAGACTACGACCGGTGTGCACCGTCTCTATCAGATGGCGTCGGAGAATCGACTCCCCTTCCCGGCAATCAACGTCAACGACTCGGTCACGAAGAGTAAGTTCGACAATCTCTATGGTTGTCGCGAATCGCTCCTCGACGGCATCAAGCGTGCCACCGACATCATGGTAGCGGGCAAGGTCGCAGTGGTGGCGGGTTATGGCGATGTCGGCAAGGGCTGCGCCCATTCATTGAGGGGGCAGGGTGCGCGCGTGTTGATCACCGAGATCGATCCGATCTGCGCGCTTCAAGCGTCGATGGAGGGGTACGAGGTCGTGACGATGGACGATGCCGCCCCTCTCGGAGACATTTTCGTGACGGCGACCGGCTGCTGCGATGTGATCCTGCGCAAGCACATGGATCTCATGAAGGACAAGGCGATCCTGTGCAACATCGGCCACTTCGATACGGAGCTAGAAATGAGCTCGCTCGAATCCGACTCGGGCGTGAAAGAAGAGAACATCAAGCCGCAGGTCGATGCCTTCACGCTGCCGAATGGCAACACCTTGATCATCTTGGCTCGCGGCCGCCTTGTGAATCTGGGCTGCGCTACCGGGCACCCTTCATTCGTAATGAGCAACAGTTTCACGAATCAAGTGCTCGCGCAGATGGCTCTCTGGGAGCGCGGCGTAGAGCCCGGTGTTCAGGTGCTCTCGAAGCAGCTCGACGAAGAGGTGGCCCGGCTGCACCTCGGGAAGCTCGGAGTGAAGCTCACGCAATTGACCGAGGCGCAGGCGGGCTATCTCGGCCTGAATGTTGAGGGGCCCTTCAAGCCGGAGCACTATCGTTACTAGGGTGACACCCGCTCGAGTCAAACACACCGCCTTCGCCCTTGTCGCCCTGGCGCTCTGGCTGCGCTCCAGCGGCATCGGGTTCGGCATCGCGCTCGATCAGGGCGGGGTGGGCGCGTGGAAGGCGAGCCTGCTCTGGCCCGCCCTGAACACACCCGCCGATAGCCATGCGCCCCTTCACCGCTTCCTTCTGACATCGCTCAACGGTCTCTGCTTCGGCATCGCCAAGCTCATCGGTGTCGCGAGCGAGCTCGACTACCGAGCCTTTCTCGAGACGCTTCCGGGGCTTCGATCGCTGATGGATCGGTCGGTGTCGGTGATCGCGGCCACCGGCACGGTCTGGATTCTGATTCGATTCGGGCGCGACCTGGCGGGCGGCTCCGCTTCCGCGCTCCTGGCGGGGGGGTTTCTCGCGATCGCTCCGCTTCATGTGCGTCTAGCGCACTACGGCACAGCCGACACCTTTTTCGCTCTTCTCGCCACCGGCGCTCTCTTGGCGATCGTGGCGGTGGCGCAGAGGCGCGCGGACCAGCCTCCACTGGGCGGAAGACGCTCCTGGCCTCGCGCGGCCGCTCTGGGGCTCGCGGCCGCGGCAACGACCCTCGTCGCGACAGAGTTCACATCGTCCACGCGGGCCCTCGTCGAGAAGCCTCCCGCGGCCGCTCCGCTCGAGCCGTTGCTCGAGCTCGGATGGGGCTTCCTCCTCCTCGGCGGTTTGGGCCTGGCCTCTCTCGCCAGAGCCCAACCGCTTTCGGCTCTGCTCGTCGCCGCTTTGCCGGCGGGAGCGCTCTTGATCGCGTCGAGCTCAGGCGACGCACCCTCCTTCGCCCTCGTCTCGATCGTGCCGATACTGCTCCTGCTCGCCGCGCGCGGCTGCACGATTCCATTCCGGCGCCTACAGCCGCGTCCCGCCCTCGCGGCCGCCGCCCTCGCGGCGCTCATCTCGGTCGCCGAGGTCGCGCCCGCTCTCGCGAAGCTCCATCGCATCTACCATACGCCCGATTCTCGTCTCGTGGCCGCCCAGTGGATCGCCGACGCTTTCCCGAAGGGAGCTACCGTGACCGTCGAGCCGATAGCGGCCCCCCGAGAAGGCAGCGCCACAAGCGCCGGTTTCAACCTCCTGGTCGCCACCCAAACCACCGCTCCCCACTCCAAACCAAGCTCCACACTCGTCGCCCGCTTTCCCTCGATACCGGGCGCCGGCCCGAACCACCATCCAGAGATCAGCGTCTATCGAATCTCCGAGCACCCGCCCCGGCGCGGAGCCGACGCGGACGGCTACTTCCCGCACGACGGCGGCAAGTCCTATATCATGGACATTCCGCCGGACGTCGCATCCGACGGACCGAACCGCCGTGGCGTATCGCGGCTCGCCCTTCTCGAAGACGGCGTGCCCCTCGGCCAAGCGCACCAGGGTCACGAAGCGATCCGTCGAGAAGGGAAAGGGCGCTACAGTCACTGGAAGGGTCGTGTATTCTTCTCGACCAGCGACGGCACCAATCCGAATACGAACGGCTACGACTACACATGGATCGACATGAAATAGGCCGTCCGCTCCACATCCTCGGCGTCAACTGCCACATGCACGACTCCGCCGTCTGCCTCCTGCGCGACGGAGGAGTCGTCGGCTTTGCCGAAGAGGAGCGTTTTTCGCGAAAGAAGCACAGTTCCGATTTCCCTCATCTCGCGATCGCCCACGTACTCGCCGACGCCGGGGTGTCGCTCGAAGAGGTCGACCATGTCGTGTACTTCTGGAGACCATGGCGGGGCCTCGCCAAACGGGCCTGGATCGCCGCCGCGGCAAAACTGAGCGCCTGGCGACCCAGAAGCGCTACACCTAATCGATCTCACCAGCCTAAGACGAATCGCAACGTAATCAGCCGAGGGCGCACCGATATCTTGCTCCGCATGCTCGGAGTGAAGCGACAGTTCCGCTCGCTCGGGTTTCGAGGTGAGTTCCACTACGCCGACCACCACGCGGCCCATCTGGCGTCGGCATTCTGCCCTTCGGGCTTCGATGAGGCAGCCATACTGATCGTCGATGCCAACGGAGAAGCGCATACAACAGTCGCCGCACGCGCCCGCGGCCACCGTCACGAAATACTAGAGCGCATCGCCTACCCGCACAGCCTGGGCCTTCTCTATCTCTGCGTCACCGAGTACCTCGGCTTCAAAGAGAACTCCGGCGAGGGCAAGGTGATGGGTCTCGCCCCCTACGGCCATCCGACGCGCGCCGCCGATTTCGCCGAAATCCTCCGCGTCGGCCCCGGCTTTCGTCTTCATCTCGACCTGCGCTACTTCGACGTTCATCTCGGTCGCCACGACTACGTGACGCCGCTCTTCATCGACCGCTTCGGCCCGCGCAGAGCGCCGGAAGGGCCGATCGAACCTCATCACAAAGATGTTGCCGCCTCGCTGCAAGCGCATGCCGAGCAAGTGATCCTACATCTTGCGGGCGAGCTGCAACGACGCACCGGATTGAAGCGACTCTGTCTCGCCGGGGGCGTGGCCTTGAACAGCGCAGCGAACGGACGCCTGCGGCGCGAAGGGCTCTTCGACGAAATCTACGTGCAGCCGGCCGCCAACGACGCCGGGACTTCGATGGGCGCCGCTCTCTTGTTACACCATTTTCGCCTGGAGCGCCCCGGAGCCCAAACCCGAATCGGCCACGCCTCTTGGGGACCTCGCTACGAGCGCTCGCAGCTCAACGCCGCCGTCGAGCGGTTGAGCACCGAGCTCGAAAACGTCGACATCTCCCGGGTTGAAGTCGCCGCTGAGCAGGCCGCCCGCGACATCGCCGCCGGCCGCATTGTAGGCTGGTTCCAGGGACGCATGGAGGTCGGTCCCCGCGCCCTCGGCAATCGATCGATCCTGGCCGATCCCCGCGGCGCTTCGATGAAAGACCACATCAACGCGCGGGTGAAACACCGCGAGGGCTTCCGCCCTTTCACGCCCGCCGTGCTGGAGGAAAGAGCAGCCGAGTACTTCGAGGTCGTCGGCCCCTCGCCCTTCATGCTCGAAATCTGCCACGTTCGCCCCGAAAAGCGCGATGAGATCCCGGCCGTGACCCATGTAGACGGAACCGCTCGACTCCAGACGGTCGACGAGATGGACGCACCATCTTTTCATAGCCTGATCTCGGCCTTCGCGGAGCTGACCGGCACGCCGGTCATCGTCAACACCAGCTTCAACGTCCGCGGAGAGCCTATCGTCTGCAATCCGGAAGACGCGATTCGCTGTTTTCTCTCCACCGGCATCGATATCCTCTACCTTGAAGACCTGCGGTTGGCAAAACTATGATGCCAAAGCTGCTTGCTATCCTGAGCACCTTGCTCGCCGGTTGCGATGCCCAAAAAGAGACGCAGGAACTCTCGACCGACGGACTCGACGAGACGACGATCACTGCCGTCATCCAACGGATAGCGCAAACCTACCCACCCCTGGCCGGCGGTCGCCAGCTCGTATTGTGGAACGCGCCCGATCGAATCGCCGACGCGTTGACGGAGCACTACGCAGCGGCCGAAGGCTCGCCGCCAACGACATTGCGCCGCCCAGACGACCAGCTCCGATTCGAAAACGGTGAGCCCCTTCTCCTGTCGGCTCTCTTGCCCCACTTCGCCCACTCGCTCTCCTCCTCGCCGCAGCCAAGCACGCATGTTCAACTCCGCCCCCCATTGCGTCCTCCGCCTTCTCCACCGCCCCCTAGAGACGAGACCGCGATCCTGATCTGGGAACACGATATCAACGACTTCATCGACCTCACTTCGGCGCTCCCCGAGCTCCTGCGGGCGCGGATCACTTTGGGCATCCGCCCTTCGACATCTCGCTGGGGAGAAGGCGCTACGCCCTGGAAATGGCACCCCGGTGCCCCGGGCGCCGAGATCGGCGCGTTCCCTACGAGCCCCTTCGACCGACAGGACTTCCACTGGCAGGGAGGAACCTACACTCTTGTGAGACGTTCCCTGGAAATCCTGCCGGTCAACGTCGGATCGATACAAGTCTCGCTCGCAAGCACTGCGCCCCTTGCCGAATCCCCCCCCATCGCCCGTCTCTACTGGAACACCCGAAGCCACCTCTCCCGCCGGCAAACCCACAGCATCGCCGCCACGCTCTCAGGCAATCGATTCACCTTCCCCGTGGGCGAATCGCCGAGATGGCTGGCCGGCGGAAAGGTCACGACACTCACTCTCGTCTTCGAGAACGCGCCCGATGGGCTGAGAGCAGACACCATCGAACTGGCGCCCCCCAGCCCCGAGACACTTCCCCTCCCGCCCCCGGTAGAACCGATCTTCATCCAATCCGGCACCCTCATATGGGGAAGCGACGCCTCCGACCCCCTCCGCTACCCGAGCGAAGCCGCAAACGACACCATACTCGTCCCCGGCTTCGGCATCGACCCCTACCCATGGCCCGGTCGCGCCAGCGTCTACCCCACCGTCAATGTGACGCTATTCGAGGCCCGTTACCTCTGCAAGATCCAGGGCAAGCGCCTGTGCCGCGAAAGCGAATGGGAACGCGCCTGCAAGGGTCCGAAGAACCGACCCTACCCGTACGGGCGACACTTCGACCCGAACCGGTGCTTCACTGCGGGCGATTTCGACCGATTCACGGCACGGCGCAACGGTGCCTTTGCCGACTGCGTCTCCGGATTCGGCGTCGCCGACATGAGCGGGAATATCAACGAGTGGACTTCGGCGGTAATCACACGAAAAGAAGCGGAAGCATCGCCGAGAGAAGCGAGCTCCGCCATCTTCGACTCCGAGACGGATTTCCCCCCCGGAGCGCCGCCGATCGCGGAAGTCCCGATGCTGCGCGGCGGAGGCGACTGGGGCGAAAGCCAAGCCGAATGGCGTTGCGCCCACAGAGAACACTTCCACTTGCCGAGCGAACGGTACCGTGACGACGGCTTTCGCTGCTGCAAGAGCCGTTGACTCGAACAGATCAGTTCATAACCACCACGGCGACCCGCCGGTTCATCGCCCGGCCCTCTTCGGTGTCGTTATCGGCCAGCGGCATAATCTCACCGTAAGAGAACGAAGCGATACGGTGCAACGGGATCTGCAAATCCGAATGCAGATAAGCCACGACCGCCTCTGACCGCTCCTCGCCTAGCTCCAGATTGTGCTCCTCGGAGCCGGACGCGTCTGTATGACCCTGCACTTCGATGTAGACACCCTTGTTGCTGCGCTTCAGCTCGCCGATCAGACCGGCCAACGCCGACCGAGCGTCGTCACTGAGCACATAGCTGTCGACATCGAAACGCACATCGTCGTTCGTCATGATCGTCTGGGCCAGGAGCCTCCCCTCGGCGAGCTTGCCCGCTTCGGTGGCTCGCACGAGAGCTTCGTCCGCGGTCTTCTTGTTGGCCTCGATGCGGGCCTCTTGCGCGGCCAGACTCTCGCTCATCGTGCCGTTCAATCGGGCCTCGAGCGCCGCGATCTCATCGCTCACGTACCCCTTCGTGGCGCAGCCGGTGCAGAAAAGGGCCAACGTCGCGACCGAGAGACAATATCGACTCAGTTTCATTTGTCGTCCTTTCGAGCCGGCCGCCTCACGGACGGACCGGGTCTTTGTCCAAGATGACGCGCAACCTACCACAAGCCGCGGCGTGATAGCATCCGCACGCACGCACGCACGCACGAGGCACCCCATGTCGATCTACTTCTACTACACCCTCGTCGGACTCCTCGGAATCCTCTTCGTCTTGGTCATCGTCGAAGCGTTCCGATCTCTGGGCGACGTCGAGGAGCAGGAGCCCCGGGAACCGGAGTGACCGCCCCGCGCGCTCTCGTCTTGTCGGGCTTCTTCCTCGCCTGCGTGTCCGCAGGAAGTTCAGGATTTGGGGAAAGCCCCGCGGAATCGATACCCCCGGCGGAGCAAGCCGAGGCTGAGCGCCGGGTTGATGCCGAGCCGTCCCCCCTCCCCTTCACCGCCGCGGGCTTCGTTGAATTGGCCTCTCGCGAGTTGGAGCGGGGAAGAACCGCCCGAGCCGCCGAGCTGGTCCATCTCGCCGCCAGGCTCCCGATCGACGATCGCGCCCTACTCCGAACATTTGCTGATATCGCATTGAGAAGCGGCGCGATCGACGAAGGGCAGCGCGCCGCCCGCCGGCTGCTGCGCGAAAAACCGACAGACGTTCGCCACCACGCACTCA
>CAZFNT010000003.1:21734-27665 GCA_964520315.1 uncultured Gemmatimonadota bacterium | reverse complement strand
GCACTCCGCCTCGATGTCCGCAAGTACTTCGACCACCTCGATCACGGCATTCTCCAGAGCCTTTTGGCCCGCCGCATCGACGATCCGGGAATCCTCTGGCTGACCGAGACGATCCTCGCCCATGCGCGCGTTCCCAGTGTGCCCCCGTCCGAGCGTCGCGGTATCCCGATCGGGAACCTGACCAGCCAATTCTGGGCCAACGTCTATCTCGATCCTCTCGACAAAATGCTATCGATGTCAAGCTCCGGCGCACGCGTTCAGAAGCACCCCGCCAAGCCGGTATCGGGTCGGCGGCGATCGCGTATGCGTCGATTCGGGGGTCGATGATCGGAAGACGCACAGCGCCCCCCGGAAGGGTCTTCTCGTCGAAGTTGTGTGGGCGACGATCGGTGACGCGCTATTCTGAGCGGCTTGGACCCCACCGTTTCAACAACAGAGGATCGCGAAATGACCATCATCGAGAAGATCATCAGCAGCCATGCCGGGCGTTCGGTCGCGCCGGGTGATACGGTCGATATGGCTATCGACGTGCGGGCGGCGCGCGATTTCGGGGGCGCCAATGTGGTGAAGAACTTGCGCGCGTCGAATCTCAGCGTCGCCGATCCGACCAAGACCCTTTTCACCTTCGACTGCAATCCCGGGGGGAGCGATCAGGGTTATGCCGCGAATCAGCAGATCTGTCGTGGGTTTTCGCGCGAGAGCGGCGTCGGGCTGCGTGACATTACCGACGGTATCGGGACCCATATCGCGATCGAAGAGGGGCTCGTGGGGCCGGGGTCGACCTTCGTGAGCACCGATTCTCACGCCAATATCATGGGGGCGGTTTGCGCCTTTGGGCAGGGTATGGGGGACCAGGACATCGCCTATGCCTGGGCCGCCGGCAAGGTCTGGTTCAAGGTGCCGCGCTCGGTCAAGGTCGTGCTGCGGGGGCGGCCCGGTCGGCATGCGGCGGCGAAGGATATTGTGCTCGCTATGCTCCGGCGGCTGGGGGCCGGGGGGCTGCTCGGGTCGGCGGCGGAGCTTTATGGTGAGGCGGTCGATGCCCTCGATCTTGCGGGACGGATCACGGTGGCCAGCATGGCGACCGAGATGGGGGGGATCATTGCGCTGATCCCGCCGAACGAGCGGATTCTGGCCGATTGCTCGGAGCGGGCGGGGCGTGATTTCGACCCGATCGCGGCGGACGACGATGCGGTTTACGCCGAGACGATCGAGATCGATGCCGGCGGGCTCGAACCGATGATCGCGCGGCCGGGGCATCCCGAGGATGCGGTTCCGGTGAGCGAGGTCGCGGGGAGGAAGATCGATTCGGTTTTCATCGGGTCGTGCACCAATGGGCGGATCGAGGATCTGCGCGCGGCGGCGCGGGTGTTGGATGGGCGGCGGGTGGCGCCCGGTGTCGTCCTGAAGGTGGTTCCTTCGACGAGGCGGGTGTGGGAGCAGGCGCTCGAGGAGGGGCTGATCGGGGAGCTGATGGCCGCCGGGGCGCTGGTCGGGAATGCCGGCTGCGGGGGCTGCGCGGCGGGCCAGATCGGGCAGAACGGACCGGGTGAGATTACTGTTTCGACCGGCAACCGCAATTTCGCGGGCAAGCAGGGCAAGGGTGAGGTCTATCTCGCGAGCCCCGAGACGGCGGCGGCTTCGGCGCTGGCGGGGGTGATCGCGACGGCGCACGAGATGCCGGCCGAGCCGGTGAGCTTTCCGGCGCCGCGGCCCCTGGGGTCGATGGAGGCGAGCGAGGCCGATGCGAAGTCGGCGGTGGTTTCGGAGAAGTCGACTGTGCTTCGGGGCCGCGTCTGGATGATCGATCGCGACCATATCGACACCGACATGATCTTCCACAATCGCTATTTGGCCATCACCGATCCGGCACAGATGGGGCAGTACGCCTTCGACAACCTCGAAGGCTGGGAGCGTTTCGCGGAGGAAGTGCGGCCGGGCGATATGGTCGTCTGTGGAGAGAACTTCGGCTGCGGTTCGTCGCGCCAGCAGGCGGTCGACTGCTTCAAGACCCTGGGTGTGCAGGTGATCGTCGCGCGCAGCTTTGGGGCGATCTACGAGCGGAACGCGATCAACGCGGGCATGCCGGTGCTCGTCGCGGACCTGACCCGCGCGGGCATCGAGAGCGGCGCGGAGATCAGCGTCGATCTGGCGTCGGGGAGGGTCGTCTGGCCCGATGGCGAGCTGCGAGGTGAGCCCTTTTCAGACGTGCAGATGGAGATCTACCAGCGGGGTGGGTTGTTGGTCTGAGAAGCCGGGTTACTCTGCTCTCGAACCCTAAATCGAAGAATCGAACCCAAGACGGGGAAACCAATGACCTCTATGACTACCGGTGCCTTGATCGCGACGATCGTCCTGGCCGGTCCGGCCGCTTCGCTCGAGATTCCGACTTCACCCGAGGCGATTCCGCTCTTCGCCGGCGATCGAGTCGTTGTTCGTCTCGAGGAGCCCGCAGCGGAGAGCGCCGACGTGCTCGGGCGCCTGGGGGAGTTGGGGCGCAGGCTCGGTATCGAAGAGGCAAGCCCCCTCTTTCACATGAACCGGGGGGACGTCTCGCGCAAGCGAGCTCTCGGCTTGGATCGGCTTTTCGTGCTGCGATTCGCCGGTAAGCGAGACGTGGATCTCGCGATCGGTCTTCTGCGCGACCATCCGGCGGTGTCGATCGCCGAGGCGGATCATGTGGGCCATGGTGCGGTCGGTCCCGACGATTACTACTTCTCGTCGCAGTGGAACCTTTTGAACACGGGGCAGATCTTCGGAACACCGGGCGCCGACATCGATATGTTGCCTGCCTGGGGCATCGCGACGGGCCACGAATCGGTGATCGTCGGCATCGTAGACAGCGGAATCGATTTCGACCATCCCGATCTGGCGGGGAAGATCCTTCCCGGTTACGACTACGCAAACAACGACGACAATCCCCAAGACGACCACGGGCACGGCACGCATGTGTCGGGCATAGCGGCGGCTATCACCGACAACACGATCGGTGTCGCGGGGGTCGCCCCCGAGAGTCGAATACTCCCCGTGAAGGCCCTCAATAGCGGAAACTGGGGCTACTACTCCTGGTGGACGTCGGCGATCGAGTTCGCCGTCGACAATGGCGCGCATGTGATCAATATGAGTATGGGGGGTAGCTCGTATTCGAGCTCGATGCGCGACGCGGTGATCTATGCGCGCGATGCCGGTGTTCCGATCAACGCCGCTATGATGAACGAGAACAACTCGGTTCCCTACTACCCGGCGGCGTACAGCGAGACGATCGCCGTGGGCTCCACCGATCGTGACGATTATCGTTCCAGCTTTTCGAGCTACGGCGCCCACATCGATCTCTGCGCGCCGGGCAGCTCTATCTGGAGCACTTTGTGGAACGACACCTATTCGCCGTGGAACGGCACCTCGATGGCGACGCCCCATGTGACGGGGACGATGGCGCTTCTACTGTCTCGCGAGCCATGGCTCGATGTCGAAGATCTGCGCGCCCGAGCTCGCGACACATCGGAAGACGAAGTGGGGCGCGCATCGGAAGACACACCCGGTTGGGACCAGTACCACGGTGACGGCCGACTGAACGCTCACAACGCACTGCTCGCGGGTGATGCATGCAATCTGGTGACGACGATTCTGGATAGTCCCGCGACGGTGGCCCCTGGCGGAGAGCTTCGATTCACGGGAGAGATTCGCAACGACTGCGGCGTGGCACGCGGTTTCGACGGCGTCGTGCTCGAAGCGACCGGCCCCGCCGACATGAGCAACGTACTTTATGCGGGGTCGACGCAGACCGTTACTTCGGGCTCGGCCATCGAAAGAGAGATCGTTATGTCTGTTCCTCTCGCGGCGCCACTCGGCAACTACACGGTCGAAATCGTCGCCTCGCTGCGGGGGATCACGATCGGCTCCGCGTCGTTCGACGTGGAAGTTCAGTAGCCGGTTGCTCATCCCGCCAAGCGCGGGTGCGAGCGACATGTTCGCGGTAGTCATCGATCTGTCGTTTGCGCTCCGAAGCGTCCCAGCCCAGGATCGGTGCGAGTATGTCGGCGGCGCGGGGAGCGGCCGCGGTGCCCTGCGCCCGATCGCGCAAGGTGAGCGCCGTTCGCCGATCGAGAACATCGATCAGAGACCGTGCCATGTCCTTTTGGGCGGCGAAAGGGATCTCCGCCCAGATGACCGGCAGATCGGGAGCGACGCGTTCGCTGAGCTCGGGGCTCTCTTGGCAGAGCGCGGCGATCTGATGGCTCCGGCCGCCGTAACGCTGCACGAGGTGCTGGACCACTCGGAAATCGTGAATCGGGCCGGAGAGAAGGGCCATGACCCGCTGCGGGCCCTTTCTGCCCGTGAGCCCGACCGCACCCGGGAGGATCCGCCGGGCGGTCGTCCCGCGTCGGGCCATGACTTCGCCATCGGCCAGCTCCGACCAACGATCGGCCAGGCGCCCGAAGGCGGAGCGCCGCGGGGGGCGAAGTGCGCCTCCCGGAGATAGGGCTCCTCTGTCGGAGAGGCTCTGCACCACTCGATCGACCACTTCCTCGGCCATCGAGCGATAGGTGGTGAGTTTCCCGCCGGCCACGATCACCACGCCCCTTTCCTCGATGATCTCGTGCTCCCGGCTCACTTCGGATGGGCTCCGGCCCTCCTCGTGGATCAGAGGACGCAGTCCGGAGTAGGTGGAGATGACATCGTCGGTCCTCAGCCGGACCGATGGGAGGTGGTCGTTCGCGGTTTGGAGAAGGTATGAGATTTCTTCCGCCGAAGCGCGAACCTGCTCCGGGGGGGCGTTGTCGTCGATGTCGGAGGTCCCGATGATCACTCGCTCGTCCCAGGGGATCGCGAAGGTCACACGGCCGTCTCGGTGGCCGCTCATGACCAGAGCGTTGGCCAGCGGGAGCCGGGCGCGATCGACTACCAGATGCGAGCCGCGCGTTGTTCGCAGCAGTGGGCGCTCCGCGTTCGGCAGCCCCAGCTCGGCCCTTACTCGATCGGTCCACGGGCCGACCGCGAGCACGACCGTCCGGGCCAGAATCGTCTTCTGGGCACCGGTGAGTCGGCACCCTAGGGTCACCCACGAGCCCGAGGGCTCAACCCTCTTCTCGATGCCCACCGTCTCGAGGTGGTTCAGGCAGATCGCCCCGGCGAGACTGGCGCCGAGAATTGTCTCTAGCGTGAGTCGCGCGTCGTCGGTTGCGCCATCGAAGTACTGCGCCGCGCCGGTCAGCCCATCGCTCCGCAGTAGGGGCTCGACGCGATGGGCGGCCGCTTCCCCGTACAGCCGGTGCAGCCTCGGCGATCGGAGGAGCGAGAGAGAGTCGTAGAGCGTCATGGCCGCGGCGAGTAGCGGCATGCCCGGCGTGCCCCCCTCATAGACCGGGTAGATGAACTTGAGCGGGCGCACCAGGTGCGGGGCGATTCGCATCAGGGTGCTGCGCTCCCTGGTGGCCTCGAAGACGAGACGGAGCTCGAACTGCTCCAGGTAGCGCAGGCCGCCATGAACGAGCTTCGATGAGCGCGACGAGGTTCCAGAGGCGAAATCGTCTTTCTCCGCCAGCAGAACCGAGAGCCCACGGTACGCTGCCTCTCGAGCGATTCCGGCGCCTGTCACGCCTCCGCCCACGATCAAGAGGTCGCAGCTCTGCATCGATTCGAGCTCGGCGCGGCGGTGGTCGAGAATCTCTGTCATCGGCTTGCCGTGATCCGGTTCGGGGTGCGTGACGATCGCCCCAGAAAATAGACTCTCGAGCCTCGCGCTTCGAGCAGAATCAGCCGAGGCTGCTCGGAGTAGAATCTGATCGACATCTGCACCCAGCACTTTCAACCGAGGTCGAACCGTGAGTCGCGCCACCCGCTTTCTCGATGCCTGCCGCCGCCGGCCGGTCGATGTCACACCGATCTGGATCATGCGCCAGGCCGGTCGATACCTGCCCGACTACCGCGCCA
>CAZFNT010000003.1:15627-21724 GCA_964520315.1 uncultured Gemmatimonadota bacterium | reverse complement strand
GCGAACGGGTCTCCTTCCTGGAGCTCTGCAACACCCCGGAGCTCGCGGCCGAGGTAACGATCCAGCCGGTGGATCAACTCGGCGTGGACGCCGCCATCATCTTCTCAGACATCATGGTGCCCGCGATCGCGATGGGTGCCGAGGTCTCGTTCGATGATGGCCCTCCCCGACTCGCCGCGCCGGTTCGCGATCGGAGCGGCGTCGACGCTCTCACGGTTCCCGATCCGACCAAGACGTGCCGACCCGTGCTCGACGCGATCCGCATCGCCAGGGCCGAGCTCGACGGCCGCGTGCCGCTGATCGGCTTCGCCGCCGCACCCTGGACCCTGGCCACCTACATGGTCGACGGCGGCCCCTCGAAGGCCTTCCAGTTCTCGAAAACGATGGCCCTCGGCGCGAGCGAGCCGTGGAACCGACTTGTCGACAAGATCGTGGAGACCACGATCGCCTACCTCTCTGCCCAGGTCGAGGCCGGCGCGGGCGCGGTGCAGCTTTTCGACACCTGGGCAGGCGTCTTGTCCCCCGCCGATTACGAGAGCGTCGCTCTGCCCGGAGCCCGCAGGATCATCGAAGGGCTCGGCGATCTCGGCGTTCCGATCCTCTACTTCCCGCGGGGTGCGGGCCAGCTTCTCGACCAGGTGGCGACCTGCGGCGCCGATGTGATCGGGCTCGACTGGACGATCGACATCGCCCAGGCGCGGCGCGCGCTCGGTGACCGCATCGCGGTCCAGGGGAATCTCGACCCGGCCGCTCTCTTCCTCGAGCCCTCCGAGATCGAGAGGCGGGCCGAGCGGATTCTGCGCGATGCAGGCGCTGCTCCCGGCCACATTTTCAACTTGGGGCACGGCATCTTGCCCCAGACCCCCCCGGAGCATGCGCGCGCCCTCGTCGAGGCGGTCCACGCCTTCCGGCCGGCCGATGAGGGCGCTCGATGAGGGCTCACCACCGGGTGGTGGTCGTCGGCGCGGGGATCAGCGGGCTCGCGGCCGCCGCGGGGATCATGCGGCGCGCGGCGGGAGCGCAGCTCGACCTGCGGGTCATAGAGGCCGCTGATCGCCCCGGGGGAAAGATATGGACCCTTCGGGAAGGGGAACCCTGCACGAGACCGGGCCGAACGGCTGGCTCGATTCCGCACCTTCGACCGGCGCCCTGGTCCACAACCTCGGGCTCGATTCGGCGATTCTACGAGCCGACGCGGCCGCCGAACGGCGTTTTGTCCTGAAACATGGGGACCTGACGCAGCTTCCGGCGAGTCCGGCGGCCTTCCTTCGATCGCCGATACTGAGCGCGCGCGCCAAGCTCCGCATCGCGGCGGAGCTGATCGTTCCTGGGCGCGACCCGGCCGCGGGTGACGAGAGTCTGGGCGATTTCGGGCGAAGACGGCTCGGCCCCGAGGCCCTCACCTGGCTGCTCGATCCCTTCGTGACCGGAATCCACGCGGGTGATCCGGAGCGGATCAGCGTGGCGGCGGCCTTTCCGAAGATCGCCGCGCTGGAATCGAAACACGGGGGGCTCTTCCGGGGCATGATCGCTGGGGCTCGCGCGCGCAAGAAAGCCGGCGCCTCCGGCAGTCCGCGGCAGGGAGGAGCGGCCGGACCGGGCGGCACCCTCACGAGCCTCGAAGGCGGTCTGCGAACGCTGATCGAAGCGATCGCCGGGCTCTTGGGCGACCGTCTCCATCTGGGACAGCCGGTCGAAACGATCGACTCCGGTGGGGACGAGGGCCCTTTTGCACTTCGGTTCGCGGATCGATGCATCGAGGCCGATCAGGTGATCCTGGCGATCCCGGCTCCGGCAGCCGCCAGGCTACTGCGACCATTCGCTCCGGCCGCCGCGGAAGCCTGCCGCGCCATCCCCTACGCTCCGGTCTCCGTCGTCGAGACCCTTTTCGATCGATCCGCCGTGGGGGTCGATCTCGACGGCTTCGGCTTCCTCTGCCCGGGTGTCGAGGGACGACGCATCTTGGGCTCTCTGTGGACCAGCTCGATTTTCCCCGGCGCGAGGGCACCGGCCGGCAAAGTCTTGCTGCGGACACTGGTAGGGGGCAGGCGGCAGCCCGACCTCGCCCGGGCGTCGGAGAGCGACCTGCTGGCCCTCGTTCTCGAAGAGCTCGAAGCGATTCTGGCGGTCGATGGGAGCCCGGAACGGAGCTTCATCACCCGCTGGCAAGAGGCGATTCCGCAGTACGAACTCGGCCACCTGGCGCGCGTGGCCCGGATCGATCGAGATCTACCCCCGCGGCTTCATCTGCTGGGCAATGCGTTTCGCGGCATCGGGATCAACGACTGCACCGCCGCGGCCGAGAGCGTGGCGGCGAAAGTGATGGCGGGCGGCGGGTCAGGATGACTCGAGGGCGACCCCGGCATCGACACAGCGCTCGCACCAGGTGAACTCCCCCGGACTGTGTAGAATCCGCCCTTGGCGGTGCTCCCCACAGCTCACACAGGCCTGATCGAAGCTCTCACGGTCCAAGATCCGCTCCGGATCGGCGAAGTTGGCCTTCACCTCGACCGCGCAGGGGCGGCAGATTCTCGGCTCCTCGTGGGCGATCTCTTTCGCGCATCGCAGGCAGTAGTGGGTCTTCATGACCTGAGTCCTCCGCGGGCAGGGTAGTGCGTTGGAGCGCCTCCTTGGTGGCTTTTCGGAATCTGCCGATGGAAGCGTATGGAGATGAGGAGCTACGCTCCTGGGTCGAATCGGCGCGTCCTGATGCACGCCGATCAACCGGCTCCCAGGAAGGCAGCTCGATGATCCAGACGATCCAGCCCGCGGCCATCACCTCGTGCGCCAACTCGTTCCCGGAAGAGATCCGGCCCAACTCGTACTTCTACGAGCAGTTGGGACTCGAAACCGACGAGGAGTGGATCCGCACCCGTACCGGAGTTCGAGAGCGAAGAGTGGTTCGCGCCGATGAGGGCGAGACCTGCGGCACGATCTAGGCCGAAGCCGCGCGACGTTGCCTCGAGCTCCGTGGTGTCGATCCCGAAGAGATCGACGCGGTGATCCTCGCGACGATCAGCGGAGACCTCGGTTTTCCCGCGACCGCATGCCTGGTGCAAGACCTCATCGGCGCCGAGGCGATGAGCGCCATCCTCGATTACAGCGAGCGCACGACCAGCATCTTGTTCGGCGACGGGGCGGGGGCCACCCTGATCGAAGCGGTTCCCGAATCCCACGAGGGTCGAATCCTCGACATTCAGATGGGGACGGACGGATCGGGGGCCAAGTACCTCTACAGAACCGGCGGCGGATCGCTCCATCTGCCTGGCGCCGACCACCCCGAATCGGTCTGATCGTGCCGCATCAGGCGAACATCAGGATCATCGACGCCGTCTGCGAGCGGCTGTCGGTTTCGAAAGAGAAGGTCGCGATCTACGTCGATCGCTTCGCCAACACGACCGCGGCGACTTTGCCGACCTCGATACGGCTGGCCGCAGACGAGGGCAGGATCGCCGACGGTGATCTGGTTCTCTTGGCGACCTTCGGGGCGGGGCTCACCTGGGCGCCGGGCTGATTCGTTGGGCGGGGGCGCCGAAATAGCCACGAGATCGGCACGATTCTGGTTACAAATATGGTGATGCCGGCTCTCCGGCGGCGCCCGAATCACCGCGGCGCCCACCCGCGCCTCGGTCCCCCGGGGCGCTCAATCAGGCCTCCCAATGCAACATTCGCTCTATCTTCTCACCGCCGCCTCGATAGCGGCGGCGCCGGCGCATGTACTTTTCGCCCAGGAAGTGACCCAGAACGTACTCTTCTCGCACGAGACGGTACACGAGATCGAGATCGATCTGTCCTATGGGGACTGGTTCAGCGAGCTCGAGTCTCACAGATTGGACGAATCGTACATCTCCGGCACCGTGACCATCGACGGCGCCGCGACCGACTCGGTAGGAGTGCGCTTCAAAGGCAACTCTTCGTACAGCCACCCCGGCATAAAGAAGCCCTTCCGGATCAGCTATGGGGAGTACCGCGAGAACCAGACCCTGGACGGCCTTCCGAGCATCGTTCTCAACAACAACTTCAAGGACCCCACCCATATTCGAGAGACGATCGCCTACACGTTGTTGCGTGACGTGGGTGGTGAACGGGCATCGAGAACCGGTTTCGCGAACGTGCGAGTGAACGGAGAGCTGGTCGGTTTCTACACTCTCGGAGAGACCGTCAACAAGACCTGGGTGCAGAGCCATATCAAGGCTGGAGAGGACGGGAATCTGTGGAAGGGCGATCCGCGGGGCTTGCTCACGTGGAAGGGCGACGATCCGACCGCGTACTACAACGACTACACCTTGAAAACGAACGAGGCAGAGAACGATTGGTCCGACCTCGTTCATTTCATAGACATCCTGAACAACACTCCAACGGCCGATCTCCCGGATTCCCTCGCGGATCTGCTCGATGTCGACCGCTGGCTGCGGCATCACGCCGTGAACATCGCTACGGTGAATCTCGACTCGTACGAAGGCACCGGTCACAACTACTACATCTATCGAAAAGACGCTGACGGTCGTTTCGTTCACATCCCTTGGGATTCGAACGAGGCATTCGGTCGATTCAGCCTCGGTATGCCTCCGTGGCAGCTCGCGGAGATGTCGCCACTCTGGCGAAGCGTCTCGTCGCGGCCACTGGTCGATCGTGTGCTCGACGTCGACCTGTACGAAGAGATGTATCTTCGGGGGATGCGAGACATGCTGGCAACACAGTTTGACCTCGAAGCAATGGAGACGTGGATCGACGAGCTCGCCTCGATCGTGAGGCCTCATGTCTACGCCGATCCGAACAAGATGCACTCGAGCGACGATTTCGAAGACAACCTCGAGCACGACATAGGATTCGGCCCGAGCTTCGTCTTCGGTCTCAAGTCGCTCACCAGCGAGCGGCACGACGCGATCGCTCCGGTCCTCGACGCGGAGCTCGAAACACAGACGCTCTTCATCAACGAAATCTTGGCGGACAACGAGACGACGATCAGCGATGAGGCCGGTGATTTCGACGACTATGTGGAGATCTTCAATGCGGGCAATCAGACGGTATCGCTCGAGGGTTTCGGCCTGACCGACGATCACCGAGATCCTTTTCGGTGGGCACTCCCCGCCGATGCCGTAGTGGCGCCGGCGGAAAGACTGATGTTCTGGCTCGATGGTGAAACGTTCGAGGGAACACTGCACGCGCCCTTCTCTCTCTCGGCCGACGGCGAAGAGCTCTTTCTCTTCGACGCGCAGGGGGAGCTCGTCGACTTCATGGTGTTCGATTCTCAGTCCGCGGATGTCGCTAGGGCTCGCTATACAGATGGCAGCTCCTGGGTCGATGAACTGCCCCCTACGCCGGACGCGACCAACACCGCGCCACCGGAGATCGCTTCGGTTCTCGCTGATCGTCCTTTCCCGGCGCCGGGGCAGACGATTACGATCGAGGCCGAGATCAACGAACGCCTGGCGCCACTCGTGTACGCTCACCTCGTCATCGATGTGGGCGACGGGCCGAGCGCTCTTCCCATGACGGAAGATGCCGGCATCTGGAGCGCCGAGATCCCGGGGCAAACGCTTGGCACCGATATCCGCTTCTATGTGAGAGCGGAGGACGAGGACGGAAGTGTAGCGACCGCGCCGACCGGCGCACCGGATCGCCCCTGGAGCATGCCGGTATTCGTCGGCACCAGCCCTCTTCGGATCAACGAGTTCATGGCCGACAACGAAACCACGGTGACCGATGAAGCAGGGGAGTACGAGGACTGGATCGAGCTCGTCAACATCGCCGATTTCGACATCGATGTCGGCGGCTACTTTCTTTCGGACGATGAGGACGACGCGATGCAATGGGCGTTGCCCGCCGGCACGACGATTGGCGCGGGCGAACGTGTTCTGCTTTGGGCGGATAACGATTCCGGCGATCTGCACGCCCCCTTCAAGCTGGGCAAGAGCGGTGAAGAGGTGTTGCTTTCCGCTCCCGATTTCATGGGCTCGGCCGTCGTCGATTCGGTGCATTTCGGCGCGCAGTCCACCGATCTTTCGCAGGCGCGGGAGCCGGACGGACTGGGGGCCTGGGCGGAGGCGGTTTCGGCCACTCCGGAATCTCGCAACGCGGGTGAAGGTCTCATAGC
>CAZFNT010000003.1:0-15617 GCA_964520315.1 uncultured Gemmatimonadota bacterium | reverse complement strand
GATGGCGATCTCGAACGAAGCGCCGGTCACGATCCCGGCGGGGGGCGGGTCTTTCGATCTGCGACTTTGCGTTTTCAACCGCGCCGCTACGGGCGCGGGCGCCGATGCGTGGACAGCGGCGGAGCTCCCAGGTGGCGGTGAGCTCGAGCCGCTCGAAGGGCCGATCACGCTGTGGATCGCCGGCGACGCTTTCGCCACCGGCGAGATCAGCGTCGAAGTTCCAGGCGCGGCGCCGAGCGGCACGGGTCGATACGAGCTTCGGGTCGGCACTTGGGGTGGAGCGGTCGAGTCCGAGGCCGGCGTGGACGTGATCAAGGAGGGCTACTCGATCAGTCCCTGATAGTCATCAAGGGCTGTACTCGACCCCCAGCGCTCCCGAGAGGCCTGCTCGGGAGCTGCCGGGGCCGCCGTAGGAGCCGCCATCGGATTCCGGGATCGGTGTCGCGACCCCCGCGCTCAGGTCGAACACCCACGATCGACAGGGCCGCCAGAGCAGCGAGGCGTCGACCCCGAGCCCATTCTCGAAGGGCCAGTCGAGCGCCGTCGTGTGGTGTCGGTAGGCGGGGAAGATCGATCCCTCCACCGGCACGCGCTCCTTCCACGCGATCTCTCCCCTGGCCGTCCACCACTCGTAGCGCAGATCGAGCTCTAGAGCCAGATCGGCCGGCAGATCGCCCGCCCACAGCGCGCGGACGTGCGGTGCGATCCAGTCGAAGTCGATTCGATCGGAGCGATATCGCGACACATCGAGGAATCCCAATCCGGAGAAGGGCCATAAGTCGACGTAGTTGGAGCTGTCGTCGCGGAGGCGCCGGCGGCCGATTCCGGCGGCCAGGCGCAGACCTTCCCACGGCCGCCACCCGCACTCGGCCTCCCAGCGATCGAAGTCGATGTCGCGCACTTCGGCCCAGCGCGAGTATGAGCTCGTGAGCGTGAGCTCGATCGTCGCGCGCCGCGCCAGAGCGACGATGTCGACCCGTGGAGAGCGGGTGTGCTCGAGCGACACTTCGAGGCCATCATCGAGCACGTAGGGTAGGTTGTGTTCGCTCGCGCTTTTCGCTTCTGCAACGATCGCCTCGCGCTCCGCGCGCAGCCGCAGTCGAAAGCGCCCTTCCGCGGAGTTCCCCCAGCCGAGAGAGAGGCGCTCGTGGCGGTAGCTCATCGGCACGCCGAAATGGTCGTCGTTGAACGACTGCCGCAGGTCGGTTGCTCCGCGCCACGAGTACCCTCCAGCCGAAAGCTCGCCGAGCGCGCCGGCGTCGTAGTGCCCCTCGAGCGCCCCCTCGGGAGCATCCACGCCCCAGCCGGCAATCCCGCGCAGCTCCCAGCGCGCGCCGCGAAGAGCGCCCAGCGCGCCGAAGTGCGTCGCGCCGCGCTCGGCTCTCATGGTATCGGAGTGCTCCGTGAGCCCCCGCTGCCGTCCGTCCAGGCCCTCGCGCACAATGCAGGCGCCGGTCCACATGCCGCCGATGCGGATCAACGCCGTCGTGGAGACACGCGAGGTAGCGAAATGATGAAGGCGGAGTCCGCGTTCCTGATGCACGAGCTCGCGACCCGTCGCGCTTCCCCGCAACGTCACCCGATCGGGCAGCCGAGCTGGGAAGACGGCGAGCGGGTCGTTCGTGCCGAAGAGGGTGCCCAGAGACGGAAGCTCGAACGCGAGAGCAGGCGCGGCGAGGAGCGCGATCGCGATCCCCGCTGTTGCGTTGCGGTCTACTCCGCGTCCTCCATGTCGAGCCAGAACTGGCGATCCGCACCCGGGAAGAGCCCACCGAATGTGTAGTCGGGGAAGTACGGGACGCGCTCGACGTCGATATCGATCGGAGCACCTCCGGGGCCATCGAGCAGCTCGATCTCCGCCTCCATCCACCACTCACGGTAGATATGCTCCTCCTCGACCACGCCGGTTCGGCAGTCCGGGGTGTCGCTACAGTCGTAGACGCAGAAGGGCACCGCCGGGTCCACCCACCAGCTCCAGTCCCATGAGTCTTCGATCGCGAGCCAGGCGCTGTTCACGTCGGGGGAGCGGTAGTAGGGGAGCAGGTCGTTCAGGTCGGCGGGAGGGCTCTGCATGAAGCCGGCCACATCGAGCTCGAACGAGATCGTCTCGTCCCACAGCATCGTGTAGGAGCCGGCCAGAAGCTCTTCGAGCCAGTTGAGCACATCTTCGATCGTCTCGAACCCCTCGGCGAACTTCGGTCTGTCATCCTCCAATCGGATCGAATCGTCGATCTCGAGCAGGTCGAGCGTCTTGATGGCATCGTCCGACTGATCCAGATCTTCGCCCTCTTCAGCTCGGATCGAAGCGACGGCCTCGGCGAGATTGTCGCGGCTTGCGCGTACGTCCAGCAGAGCTTGAGACATCTGGTCGCCCGCGAGCGACAGGAACGCCGTCCGTTCGTCGAGGTTGTAGAGGACCACTCTTACGATCGTTGAGTCGCGAAGGGCGCCCGCGCGATATTCCTCCACGATCACCGCCTTCAGACTATCCCCGCCCAGGGACTCGAAGTACCCCCAGCTGTTGCACTCGTCGTCGTCGAATTGATCGAAGTCGTTCATCCATCCGTTGGTTCCATCGAGCCCGGGCAGATCGAAATCGTAGGAGACCAGAATCCGGAAAGCTGCGAGCGCGGCACGGAGAGAGGCGTTGTAAGCGAGCAGCTCGCCGCGGTCGATCTCAACGTGATCCTCTTCGATATCGACCCAGAAACGTATGCGCTCATCGTCCGACTGGCCGGCGGCTTCGTCCACGTGGTCGATCGCGTCGACGAGTGTCGGGATGACAGTCGAGCGGATGAGCTCTTGCGCTTCGCCGATCGTAGCGTCGGCCGGAACGTCTCCGCTCATGCTCAGGCGCGAGAGCTCCAGAGGCGCGGTCGCGAGGAGGGTGTACTGGTTGCCGAGGATCGGCGAAGTGGTGTTCAAGTAGATGCCGGGGGGGCCTGGAAAGAGCCCCTCGTCAGCCTCGTCTCCCAACTCCAGGGCGGCGTCGATTAGATCCCACAGCTGACCGTCGTAGTTGAGCTCCAACACTTCGACCATACCCATCCCCAGATTCGCGACGGCGGATTCGTCGTCTTCCTCGAGCGCGTCCTCGAAGCCCCCCCGAATGTCATCGAAGCGGAGCGTGCGCAGCTCCGCGTCGTCCATGTCGGGAACGGTTCCGAGCAGGTCGGCAAGCTGCTGCATCCAGTGGGCGGCGAGGGAGTCGGCCGCACTGGAATCGGGCGGTGGTGGAGTCGTCGGCGGGTCGTCTCCGAAGCAGCCAGCGATGAGAATCGAGCCGACAATGGCTGCGGCGACTGAGTGTTCGGCGAAGCGGAACATGGTCTTTCTCCTTAGGAACGCTATTTGGGACGCGCGGGAATCTAGCACGCTTCGCCTGCTGGGAGACTCGCCCTCCGCGCTCGGAGCCTGTAGAGTGCGTGCTCTTCCTACACGTAAGACAATCATCTTCTTCGAGCGAATGGACACAAGAGTGAAAAAGACGACCCAGTCGATTCTCTTCGCTGCTGCCCTGGCCGGCGCAGCGGCTGGGGCGGAATCGATACCGGCAGACACCGAAATCCAGACGACGGTGTCGGGGCTGCAGTACTCCGTGCTCGCGAAGGGCACGGGAGAGGAGCGACCAAAGGGGGCCGATACGGTAACGGTGCACTACACCGGTTGGCTGACCGACGGAACCGTCTTCGATTCCTCGCGAGAGCGGGGAGAGCCAGCCCGATTCAAGCTGATGCAGGTGATTCCGGGGTGGACCGAAGGGCTCGCTCTGATGACGACGGGGGCGCGCTACAAGCTCACGATTCCGTACGATCTGGCGTACGGTGAAGCGGGACGACCGCCGAAGATCCCACCGAAGTCGACACTGGTCTTCGATGTGGAGCTGCTAGAGATCGACAAGGGGCCGGAGCTTCCCGATTTCGCGCCCGTGACCGATGGGAAAGAGATCGGATCGGGCGTGAAGTACGAGACGATCGAGCCGGGCTCCGGCGGTGTGATCTCCGACGAGACGGCTGTGTCGCTCGAGTTCACGGTCTGGAGCACAGGCGGACGAGTGATCGAATCGAGCGCGATTGCCGAGCGCCCCCTGAAGGCGCCGATGGGGCAGTTGCCCCTGCCCTTCATGAAGGCGGCCGCGAGCATATTTCGCGCCGGTGGGAGCTACCGTTTCGAGGTGCCCGATGGGCAAGGCATCCCGGTTCGGGGGGGCATGGACGGAACGACGCTGTGGCACATCGAGGTAGCCGATGTTCTCGAGTCGGTGGATCTTCCGGCCTTCGACGAGGTCACCAAAGGCGAGATCCAGACGACCGAGAGCGGGCTACAGATCAAGTTGCTCGAAGAAGGGACGGGCGAGTCTCCCGAGATGGGGGAATCGGTGACGGTACATTATGCCGGGTGGCTCACCGACGGCACCTCTTTCGATTCGTCGTTCAGTCGAGGTGAGGCGTCGAGCTTCCGTCTGGGCCGCGTGATCAAAGGTTGGAACGAGGGCCTGGCGCTGATGAAGGAGGGTGGAGCGGCCTATCTGCGGATCCCCGCGGATCTGGCCTACGGAGAGCGGGGCTCACCCCCGAAGATCGGACCGAACGAGACACTGATCTTCTACGTCAAGCTGGAGAAGGTGGGGGCCTGAAGTGTCGTTCGCAACCGTCGTGAACTGCATGGATGGGCGCGTGCAGCTACCGGTGTTGGACTACGCTCGAGAGCGCTTCGGTGTGCAATTCGTCGATGCCGTGACCGAGGCGGGTCCGGTCGGCGTCTTGGCCTTCGATCCAACTTCCAGCACTGCGGAGGCGATCTTCAGCCGCGTCGATATCTCGATCCAAGCGCACGGTTCGAAGGGTATCGTGGTCGTGGCGCACGACGACTGCGTGGGCAATCCCCGGTCGCCGGAAGAGCAGCGAAAGCAACTCCGGGCCTCGGTGGCACTGCTGGCAGAGCGCTATGAAGGAGTCGAGGTCGCCGGCGCATGGGTCGACGACAGCTGGATGGTGGCGGAGGTCTTCGAGGGTGGTGGAGGGGGCTGAGGCTACTCCATTGGCCGTTCGCGCCCGAGGAGATCGAAGCCGGCCGGCGCGCATTGCTGGAGTCGATGGATCGGCGCCAAGACACCTAGTCACTCTCGCGCCCAACCCATAGGCGAGCAGCAGGCACTCCGGTTCCCACTTCCTTGTTGACGACATCCCATCCCCATGCCATATTGGTCGGACCACCGGGTCACCCGGCCCAGGGATCACGAGTCAACCCATGAGCTTCTCCCCAGTCCAACGCATCAAGGTCTCCGAGCAGATCGCCGAGACGATCCGTGAGGCGATCCTCACCGGCTCCTACGCCCCCGGCGACAACCTGCCCCCCGAGCGCAAGCTCGCCGCCGAGTTCGACGTCAATCGATCGAGCATCCGCGAGGCGATCCACAGGCTCGAGGCGTGGGGGCTCGTCGAGGTGCGCCATGGCGGCGGCACTCGGGTCGTCGACATCCTCGCCAGCGCCGGGCTCCATCTGCTTCCCTTCCTCCTGGCGCCGGCCGGGCGACTCGACCCCAGCCTACTGCGCGACCTGCTGGAGCTGCGCGTGGAGCTGCTCGCATGGACCGCCGAGCGCGCGGCCGCGAACGGGTCCGACGAGGCCGCCGCCTCCCTCTCCGCCACTCTCGAAGCCCTCGACGCGGCGACCGATCACGAAGGGGTGCAAGAGTTCGACTTCGTTTTCTTCGAGCAGCTCGTGCAGCTCAGCCGAAACCGCGTACTGCGTCTGCTGGCGAACGGCATCCGCCGCGTCTACATGGAGAACCGACAGCTTTTCCTTGCGCTCTATGCGACCCAAGAGATCGACACATCTCCGCACCGCGCCACCGTCGAAGCGGTGTGTCGTCGAGATTCCGCGGCCGCACGCGCGGCCATGACGACCTATGGACGGAAGGCACTCGAGAGCGGACTGCTATCATGATCCACGACGACAATCGGGTCCGCTTCACCTTCGACCGACCGACCGACCACGTCGAGAGCTGGTTCCTGCGCGCCAACCATCCCCGCGAGCCACGCGCCCTTTGGATCAAGGCGACAATACTGAGCCGGCACCGTGGCTCGGCGGTTGCCGAAGTATGGTGCAGTTTTTTCGATGGGGTTGGGGGACTGACACGCGCATGCAAGAACACTGTCGCGATAACGGAGGCCGACTGCCGGCCGACCCCCATCAATATCGCATCGTGTTTCTTTGATCTTGCGGCCGATGGGGGGCGCGCCGAGGGAGTACTTGCCGGTGGCGAGCTGACCTGGAACCTGTATTGGCGCCCCGTCGACGGAGCTATGGCCAAGCCTCTCTGCCTACTCCCCAATCGGCGTCTGATCGATGCCCCCTTCCCCAAGAACAAGCTTCTCACGCCCTCCCCGATCCTGCGCTTTTCGGGCAGCGTGCACTGGAAAGGGGTCGAATGGTCGATCGAGGATTGGCTCGGCATGCAGGGCCACAACTGGGGTCCGGCGCACGCCCCCGAATACGCATGGGGGCAGTGCATCTTCACCGATACCCAAGGCGAGCCTTTCTGTGTCGTCGAGGGGGCCGCGGGACGAATTCGAATCGGGGGAATGACCTCTCCGATTCTGGCGCTGATGACCATTCGAGAGGGCGAACGCGAATACCGCTTCGACCGCCTGCTCGACATCTGGAATCGACGAACCAGCATCGCTTTTCCCGACTGGACTCTGCGCATGAAAGGTCCCGATGGCGAGGCTCTGCTCTCGATGCGCGCGCGGCCCGAGCGAATGGTGCAGCTAGGGTACGAGAATCCGAAGGGCGGTCTTTCGTACTGCCTGAACAGCAAGCTGGCGGCAGTATCGCTCCGCGTGAACCCAGTCGACGGACATGGATTCGAGTGCACGAGCGAGCACGGCGGCGCGCTCGAGTTCCTGCGGCCCGAGCCCGCGCCCGAACTACGCGAGGTGATTTGATATGGCGGTATCATTCTTCGAGACCATGCGGGGCGAGCTCGTGGACAGAGCGGGGGTGCGTCATTCCGTGGACTTCGACATCAAGGCAGAGGCGGCGCACCTCGGCCGCTTTCTTAGAACCGGTCGGTCGCGAATAACCGGCGTCGTGAGGGCGCTCCCCTGGGCGGATGACGCCGCGCTCGAAGGAAGGCTCTGGATCTCGCCTATCAGATCGCGCGTCATCGAGTACTCCTTCCGCTTCCGCGACGACGATGAGCGCTGCTACGACTTCTTCGGCCGAAAGAGCCTGCGCTTGCATCGTCCCTTGCGCTCGATGACGCGGATGAGCGCCACTTTGAGCAGCGACAATGAGCTTTTGGCCAAAGGGTCGATGCTCTTCGATCTCAAGACCTTGCCCACCTTCCTGTCGGGGTGGTCGCCGGCATCGTCGATCCGCTCGGTGGAGCTGGGAAGAGCTCCGGCGGCCCCCGTTGCGGGTCTGCCGGCGCTCGAAGCACACCGCGTGCGCAGCGTCGAAGCCCTCGCGGAGACGATCCTGGCACAGGGTACGCACGTGCCGGCACCGGACCAACTCACGGCGGAGCGGTCACTCGACATTCTGTCGCAGCTCCCGCCACATCTCGTTCGGCTCTACCGTGCCGGCTTGCTGACTCTCGACGTAGCAGCGCTCTTGCGCTTCGGCAAACGTTTCTCCCGTCTCGGCGCGGAACGCCGGGAAGCGTTGCTGGCATCGTTCGCCAGGCGCCGTCGGACGGGCGGAAGACTCGTGACCGCCCTCACCATGCCGATCAAGACCGCCCACTTCGGCCGCCGCGACTACCTCGATTCGGTGGGGGCACCCAGTTGGAAGAAGGCCGCACGAGAGCCTGATCCGCGCTATATGTCCAATGTGATGCGACCCGACGAGCTGGAAGCCGAGGTTGATCTGGAGGCGGATGTGGTCGTGGTGGGGACCGGGGCCGGCGGCGCGCCGGTGGCCGCGCTCCTGGCCGAGAGCGGTCTCGCCGTCGCCATGCTCGAAGAGGGAGGCTACGAGCAGCGCATGAGCTTCTCCGGGCCCCCCGAGAGACGCGTAGTCGACTTCTGGCGAGACGGCGGAATGAACTTCACGATCGGCAACACCGCGATGATGGTACCGACGGGGAAGCTGGTGGGCGGCACCACCGCGATCAACTCTGGCACCTGCTTGCGCACACCTGATCACGTACTGCGGGAATGGCGCGGCGAGCACGGATTCCCCGAAGAGTTCGCGCCGGATCGGTTCAGTCGCTATCTCGATGCGGTCGAGAAGGAGCTCGGTGTGGCGCCGGCGGATCGTCGCTACCTCGGCGCGATCGCGGAGATCGTCGGCAAGGGCGCCGACGCCCTGGGCAAGACGCACGGCCCGCTCCCGCGAAACGCCCCGGGTTGCGACGGCCAGGGGGTCTGTTCGCTCGGATGCCCCACCGACGCGAAACGCTCGACCAATGTGTCGTATGTGCCCAGGGCGCTCACGGCCGGCGCGCATCTCTTCACCGGGATGGCCGTCACGCGGGTCCTCCGGCGAGGCCGCCGCGTGGTGGCGGTCGAGGCGCGCGGGCGAGATCACAGCGGCGCACCGCGGGTGCTGCGAGTTCGGGCCAACGCGGTCGTTCTGGCGTGCGGCTCGCTCCTGACGCCCTTGCTGCTGAGGGCGAATGGCATTCGCTTGCCCGCCATCGGCCGAAATCTGTCGCTTCATCCAGCACTGGGGATGTTCGCGATGATCGGGCGAGAGGCCCGAGCGTGGGACGCCATCCCCCAAGGGTACGGCGTGGAGGATTTCATCGATCCGCGCATCCGTTTCGAGGGCTTCTACGCGCCGCCACCACTCTCGGCCCCCGCTTACCCGCTCCGAGGTGCGGCGCTCACTCGGTGGATGGATGAGCAGAGCCGAGTCGTCCAGTACGGTTTCATGGTGAGAGACCGCAACGTAGGTCGGGTGATCCGCGGTCCCGCCGGAAGGCCGCTGATCCGCTACAACATGACGCGTGAGGTGCTGGAGCTATTCCGCCGAGGCGCCGCCGGCCTTGCGGAACTGCTGCTCTTGGGCGGCGCGGAAGAGGTGCTCGCCAGCGTATCGTCCGCGATCGAGATCCGCAGTATCGAGGAGGCGCGCAGGATCGCCGAGCTGCCCCTTCGTCCGGCCGATTTCACCGCGCTGGCCTTTCACCCCCTCGGCACCTGCCGGATGGGCGCATCGCCGAAGAATGCCGTCGTAGATTTCGATCATCGGGTCTTCGGTACCGACAATCTGTACATCGCCGACGGCTCCGTGGTGCCGACGTCGCTCGGGGTGAACCCACAGGTGACGATCATGGCGATGGCGCATCGGGCGGCCCAGCGGCTGGCCACGCGGATATCCTAGCATCAGATTGTTTACGACTGAATACTAACGTTGATTCTGCCTGCCAGTCCCCACGATTCCCATCTCTTGTAGCGACAGATCGGATTAGAGCCGAGAGACGAGCCCCCCACGGAGACCGCTCGGGGCCCGAAAAAGCTCCCGATCCACTTCAAGAGGACTGGAATCATGTCACTTCACCGCCACTCTACGAGAGCCATTGCACTGCTTCTTCTCGGTGCCCCCGCCTTGGCCGATACCGTACCCGAGTTCACCTCGACGCCGATCGGCAACCTTCCCGGAGGCACCAAGAGCTGGGCCTGGGACGTTACGCCCGACGGCGACGTTGCCGGGTACGCTTCGACCAGTGCCCACACCACGCCTCACGCCTACTACTGGGATGCCCAATCCACGACAATGACCGACCTGGGCACCCTCACCGGCAATCCCGCCGATGAGAGCTATGGATACGGCGTTAGCTCGGACGCGTACACCGCCGGTAGCTCCGACGCCATCGGAACGCCCGAGTTGAACGGATTCTGCTATCCCGCTCCATCGGGACCGCTCGCTCCCGTGTTTCCGGCGCCACCCGGATACCAGGATCCGAACGCACAAGACATCGAGCTCCTCTCCGGCTCCGGTGTGCACCGAATCGTCGGCTGGTCCCTCACGGCTCCCGCCGGGACGACACCCCACGCTTCCTACTGGGACTACGAGAACGGGACCGCCTTCAGTCTCGGCACGATGATGGGCGATCCGAACGATTGGAGCCGTGCATTCGGCGTGAACGATCTCGGAGAAATCGTCGGCTTCTCCACCCGAGGCGTGCTGCCCGGCCATGCCTTCATCTGGCGCGCCGGACAGATGATCGACATCGATGGGCGCCCCGCCGGTGGCGACAGCTTCGCTTACGGCATCAATAGTTGGTCGCAGACGGTTGGGTTCCACTATGCGTCACTCGCACTTCCCCACACGGCCTGTCGTTTCGATGAGCGCCGTAACGGGTGGCAGATCACCGACCTGGGCACTCTCGGCGGTGTCGAGCCGCACTACTCCCACGCCCATGACATCAGCGATGGCGCGTTGATCGCCGGCTGGTCCGATATGGACGGGCTCGGGCGCACCGCGACAATGTGGTTGAACAACCAGATTTTCGATCTGAACGCCCACGTTCAAGACACCGAGCTCTATCTGAAAGAGGCGACGGGTGTGAATCTGGCTGGCCAGATTGTCGGCTACGGAGTAAACGCCGGAGGATTCGAGCAGGCATTTCGCCTCGACCCCGCCACGCTCATGATCATGCAGCCGGTCGTAGGCGATGCTGGAACCACCAACAATCTCTACGCCATCGGTGCGACTCCTGGCGTGAGCGTCCACTTCGTCTACGGGTTTACCGCCGGCAGCACGGCCGTTCCAGGCTGCACGGGGCTCTTCGTCGATATCGCCAGCCCGACAATCGCGGGATCCGCGGTCGCCGATGCCTATGGTGTCGCTACTTTGTCGGTGAATGTTCCGAGCGGTGCTCAAGGTGTAACCGTTTTGCTGCAAGCGGTCGAGCAACCGAGCTGCGCTGTGGGAAACCTGATCAGCTACACCTTCCAGTAATCCTCCACGCGGCCGAAAAGGTGGCGCCCGGCTCCCAGGAGCCGGGCGCTCTCATGCTACACTTATCACCCTTCGCTCCTTCCCTCACCTCCTCTGCCGCCGAGAGACCCATGCCTCACCGCCCCATGACCCTGACTCAAAAGATCCTCGCCCACCACGCCATCGGACTCGAGCGTCCCTGGGTGGAAGCCGGGGATTTTCTCAGGGTACGGGTGGACTGGACGATCGCGAGCGAGTTGGCGTGGAACGGGATGGATCGCACCTACACACTGCTCGGGCGTCCCCCGATCCATGACCTGAGCCGCTTCTATCTGGCGATCGACCACACGGTCGATCCGATCACCTTGGCGGAGGATCCCACCGCGCAGAGGCTGACCTCTCTCTCGCGCGACTTCGCGAAAGAGAGTGGCATCCGCCACTTCTACGACGCCAACGAGACGATTCTGCACACCAAGTTCTATCGCGACCTGCTCCAGCCCGGTGAGCTGGTTCTGGGCGCGGACTCCCACACCAGCTCCCACGGTGGCTTGGGCGCCTTCGCCATCGGGCTCGGCGGCGCCGATATCACGGCCGCCATGGTGCTGGGGGAGTCGTGGATCGAAGTGCCCGAGGCGATCGCGGTCGAGTTCGCGGGCAGACCCGCCTTCGGGATCAGCGGCAAAGAGATCATCCTGCGAACGCTCGGAGACCTGGGGCGCAACACCGTCGCGATGGCGCGCACGGTCGAATACATGGGCGACGCGACCCACGCCTTCAGCACCGACATGCGCTTTACTATCGCCAACATGACCGCGGAGTTCGGCGGCCTGAACGGCATATTCGAGGCGGACGGATGGGTAAGCGACTGGCTCTCGCGCCGCTCCAGCCACAACGGCCAGGCGCGCTACTTTCGCGCCGACGAGAACGCTCCCTATTTGGAGCGACACCGAATCGACCTCTCTCTCGCCGAGCCGATGCTTGCGCTCCCCTACGCCCCGGACAACGTGGCGCCGGCCGCCGATCATGTCGGAACCGCTCTGGATGGGGTCTTCATCGGCGCATGCACGACCACCGAAGAGGAGCTCGTGCTCGCCGCTTTGGTGCTGGAGCGGACGCTGGAACATCGGAGCGTACCGCCGGCCGAGGGCAAGAAGCTCGTCGTGCCCGGTAGCCTCGAGATCGTCGAGCGGCTGGAGCAACGAGGCTTGCTCGATCTCTACCGCCGCGCCGGCTTCCGCATCGGTCCCCCGGGCTGCTCCATGTGCCTGGGCGTGGCTTCCGACCGAGCGGAGAGGGGTGAGGTCTGGCTCACTTCACAGAACCGCAACTTTCCGAACCGAATGGGCGCCGGCTCCGATGCCTGGCTCGCTTCGGGCGCGACGGCGGCGGCCTCTTCTCTCGACATGGCGATCACCGACGTGCGGCCGATCCTGGCCGAGATCGACCAGGGGCGATTCGAGCGACTCCTCGATCGACGTGATTCAACACCGCCGACTGTCGCTCACTCCGAACCTGAGATCGTCGCGACCGACTCGATGACGGTGGCGGAGGGTTTGGATGATGCCGGCGCCGGCCAGATCCGCAGCCGTGTTCAGCGCTTCGGCGATCATGTCGATACCGACGCGATCATCCCCGGTGAGTTTTGCCACCTGACCGGCATCGACGAGCTCGGCGACGCCTGCTTCCACCATGTGGCGCCCGGCTTCCGAGAGAGAGTCGCCGGGGGCGCCGCGGTTATCGTGGCGGGCGAGGGCTGGGGCTCCGGCAGCTCACGAGAGCAGGCTGTCTGGGCGCTTCAAGGCGCCGGGGTCGTGGCGGTGATCGCAAAATCGTTCGCGTTCATTCACCGGCGGAACCTCGTAAACGACGCGCTTCCTCATCTCGTCATCGCCGATGAGCGCTTCTACGAATTGGCGCAGGGGGGTGAAGAGATCGAGATCGATTTAGCGATCGGAGAAGTGGTCCACCCGGCGACCGGCGAACGCTTTCGGGCGGCGCCCCCTGCCGCGATCGTGAGCGCGCTGCTGCGCGCGGGCGGGCTCGTGCCGGCGATTCAGAACCATGGGGCCGAAGTGTTCGGGGTGCTGGCGTCGGCGAAGAGTGTCTGAACCCAGCTACCGGGCTCTCTTCGGTCGAAACTCGACTCCAGGAAGCCCACGAAAGTCGGAATCCTGGGTCCAGAGCGTTGCTCGGTTTCGGTAGGCTGTGGCGAGCATGATGCTGTCCGCCATGGGGAGCTGTTTCTCGAGACTGATCGACGCCGCGAACATGGCCAGATCGTCGGTGAGATCGACGACCGTGCCTTGCCGGAGGAGCGCCATTGCTTGCAGCGCGGGACCATCACCTCGTTGGCGCGAAACGTATTTGAACACCTCGTACATCGCAATCGTTGGCACCAAGAGTTCGGTCGTCGCCTCGATCGGTGTGGCGAAGAAATCGGCGTTTGGACCGTCGGAAAAGAACTCCAGCCACCCGGATGAATCCACGACGTTCATACTCTGTCCCCGTCTCGAGGGACCTCGGTGTCGATGCCCTTCAGGAACCCACGCATGCTGGCCAGGGCCTTGACCGGTATGAACTCGATCCTATCTCGGAACTGAAAGACCTGGACCTTCTCTCCAGGCCGAATCCCTAGTGCTCGCCGGACCTCCAGTGGAATAACGACCTGGTATTTGGGGGATACTGTGACTTCTCGCATTGGGATCTCCATCGATCTGGCTATCGTATTACGATATCGTCATCGATCTGAGCAGGCAAGCAGAGTCTCCCAGGAAAGGCCCAACGATGCCCACAAGCCCCTCCAACGAGCTCGAGACCTTCCCGAATCCAAATCCGGAGCGGGACTATTCGATCCACTTCGAATGCCCCGAGTTCACCTGCCTCTGCCCGATGACTTCGCAACCGGACTTCGCGACCATACGGATCCGCTATGTTCCCGATGCCCGGTGCGTCGAGCTCAAGTCGCTGAAGCTCTACCTCTGGTCGTATCGGGATCAGGGGGCGTTCCACGAGGCTGTGACCAATCGCATCCACGACGACCTCGCAAGGGCGCTCGATCCTCGATTCTGCGAGGTCGAGGGGGACTTCTTCGTGCGCGGGGGCATCCGAACCGTGGTACGGGTGCAAAGCGGCACAGCGCCGGAGGGAGCGTGAGGGACCGCGCAGGAATAGGTGTCATACGCCCCCAATTCCTGCCGCCCAATTCCGCAAGCGTATGACACTTCTTGCGCGGGCCCTGGGCGTCAGCAGCTGATCGTCAGTCGGCGAGCTCGACCCATGCCCGTCCCCCAGAATGGTCGATCACGAGATCGAAAGAGCGCCACACCGAGAGCCCGAGACTCCCGGAAGCGTCGAGTCCTTTCCCCTCTCGCGTGAGGAGCGCGAGGTCGGGAACGATGCGCCCGGCGAGTGTGAAGAGCTCCAGTCGGATCGCTTCGGGAGGTGCGTGGGAGTCGTGTTCCAGCAGAGCGCGCAGGAGCTCACCCTCGTGGATCGTCGATTCCGCACGACCCAGATCGATGAGGAAGCGACCGGGGAGCCGCCGATTCGCCAGGCCGACGACCCGCGGCGCTCCGCCCACGAAAGCCAGGCGCAGCTCCCCTCCCGCGCCCGTATGCCGGTAGGTGGCGGGGTCGAATAGGTGCATCCGCGATTCGGTGAAGTCGAGCTCGACCACCAGGCGGTGGAAGAAGTCGCTGCCCAAGAGGCCGTCGATCGGTTGCTCGGGGGCCTCGGCGGCGCCACCGATGTCTCGCACCACGAACGAGGGGCTGCGAATCTCGAGCCCGCCGACGCGCAGCGACTGCCGGGTGACGAGGGTCTCGCCCTCCGCGGCGAGCCCAGAGCGATGCGCGCTTTCGGTGTCGAGGCAGCTCGCCTTGCCACTGGTATCGAGTGCGAAGGTCAGCGGCGGACCTCCATCGATCGAGACCGGCACCAAGACCGAGCCCTCGCGCACTTCGATGGCGATGCCGAGTGCGCGATCTCCGCCCGCCAGGCGATGGTCTCTCACCAGGGGCTGTGGCGGGATCTCGAAGAGGGTGTCGACGAGATCGAGGATCGGATCGATCTGCTCCACCATTCGTCGCGGAGCCGGCGATCGCGGATCGGTCGCGACCCTTTCGAAACGGTGTGCCAGGGGGAGCCGCCCAAAGCTGCGATAGTCCTCGTGGTCGGTGACGATCCGCCCCGCGGCGCATTCGAGCACGCTCCGGCGGATCAGCCCCTCGGCCCGGTCCAGAAGCAACCGCATTTCGCCCCCGGCGGGAGCGACCAGAACGATGACATCGTGCGGCAGTTCCGCGAGGGTTTCGGCCGGGGCGGAACCAGCCCGAAGAACCCCCCATCCCGTGTCGAGGTAGCGCATCGACTCGAGCGCCGCCCGCAGGATCACCGCATCCGCGGCTCGCCCTGAGAGCATCCGCGGCTCACCCTTCTCGTCGACCACCCAGGCCCGCTCGCCGTCGAAGCCGACCCTCTCGATGCGATCACCGAAGATCGCAGTGCTCCGATACCGCCCATCCGGAACCACGTGAGTCCGGAACGATCCGCGCCGCCCACCGGCCTCGATCGTGCCGTGGATCACGCGAGGCCCGAGCGACACAACCTCTTCCGCCCCGCCTAACGCGGCGAGGTGCTCGGCCAGTGCTTCGTTGGCCACGGCGCCGTCGCCTGAACCTCCGCCCGAGCCGGAATCGTGCGCTCGTCCCGCACAGCCCGCG
>CAZFNT010000002.1:13905-30117 GCA_964520315.1 uncultured Gemmatimonadota bacterium | reverse complement strand
TTCGAGCCGTCTTGCTCCAGGGCCCAGATGTAGGGGCGGTTGGCGCCGGCGAAGATCTCCAGATCGATGTCGCCGTCGAGATCGGCGACCAGGGGTTGGCCGCGAAATGCTCCGTTTCCGTAGAACTGTGGCCAAGTGGGGTACAGCTCGCCATAAGGATCGTAGATGGCGGCGGTGCCTCCGCCGATGATCTCGAACCCCTCGATGGTGCCCTGCATGTCCTCCGACGCGGTCATGGGGCGACCGGCCTCGTTGGAGTAGTCGTAGATTTCGAAAACCGCGTCGCGGTCGTGCTGATCCTGATTGGTCTCGGTGTGGCGCACCGTGACCGGAGCAGAGCCCGTTTGAGAGCTGGCCCTCGGGGTCAGTGTGAACTGGGGGGGATTGGTTTCGGGGGGAGCGATGCGAACCTGTTCATCGTAGGTGCCGGACATTACGAACACCTCGTCCCCGTGGCTGGCCGCTTCCACCGCCTCCTGGATGGTCAAATAGCAGGGAGGGCTCGCGCAGTCCGGATCCACAACCAGTTGGGTGGCGTCAACCCTTGGACTGACACCGTGCCGGCCTTCCGAGGAGAAGAACCGGAAATGACGAGAGCGGCCGGCGGGCGAGCAGCAGTGGAGCCGGGATTTGATGCGATGCAATGAGGAACCCCCGCCGCCTCGACGTCGCTACATCCCCGCGAAGGTGCGTCGAAGGGTGTTAGAGCGTTCCCCGAACTCAACTCGGGCTCCGATTTGGACGATCTCCAAGGCAACCGCGGAGATCGTGCCGATGAAAGCCAAGCCCATCCTCTGGATCGGGGCGCTGACGCTCAATACAGCGTTCGGCTCCGTCACGCTCGTGCCTTCGGAGCGGTCCACACTGGCGGAGGCGATCGAGTCTTGCGCCCCAGGAGACACGATCGCCATCGCCGGATCGATCCGGGAATCGGTCGTGATCGATGCCCGTCGAGTCGAGAAGCTCGTGCTGAAGGCGGAGGGCGAGTCGCCGGCCATGCTCCGGCCGGCGCGCGGCGCGCCGACAATCATCACGATCGACAATCGGGCTGCTCGACCCTTCGAGCTGCGGATCGAGCGTCTCGATTTTCGGGGGCGGGCCGGGGAGTCGATCGGGATCGAGCTGATCGACGGAGGATCGCCCGAAGATGGGGCGCCCACGGCGATCGATCTCTTCGAGTGCAGCTTCTCATCGCTGCTCACGGGCGTGAAGCTCGGCGCGGGAGCGAGCGCCCACGCTTGCGACCCGCGTTGGACGGCGGTAGATCCTTCGAAGCTCACCCGAGCGCGCTCGGTCATTCGCGCCAGTCGCTGCGCTTTCGTGAACATCGCCGGAAACGGCCTGGAGCTCCATCGGTCGGGAGGGCGGATCGATCATTGTCTCTTCGCGCTCTGCGGGACCGAGGGAATCCACACCACTGCGGCGCATCGGCTCCGGCTGGAGCAGAACATCTTCGTCCGCTCCCACAAGGCGCAGCTCCATCTGCAAGTTCCCGGGGATGTGAGAGTGCACAACAATCTCTTCGCTGGCGCCTTCTCGATCGAGCACCCGATCGGCCTGGGGCGAATCGGAGGGCACGGTGTCGTGATCGATGGAAGCCACGGCCGCGGCGTGTCGTCGATCCGCAACAACGTATTCGTAGCCAACGAGGGCACCGGGCTCCGGATCGCCCCCTCCGAGATCGTCGTGCCGAGTGCGGACTGTCGTTCCGTGCCGGTCAGGGCGGATGTGCGCAGCAACATCTTCCACATGAATGGAAGAGCCGATGCGCATCGGGAGCGCTGGGCGATCTACTGCCGAGACGGCGATGTGCCGGGATTCAGGGTCGAGATCTATCACAACCTCCTTCAGCAGCGCGGTGCACTCTCGAACGTCGCTCTCGATGATACGAATCTGCTCGGGCGGAGTCCGCTCTTCGTGGATGCGCCTCGCGATCTCTTGCACTTCGACGAGGGGCTGGAGGCTCGCCGCGCGTGGTCGGCCGCGTTCGGCGCGATCAGAGGCTTCATGCTACGAGAGAGCTCACCTGCGGTGGATTCGGGCGCGAACCGAACCGACATGGGGATTTTCGGAGGCGATCGGTAATCGGACGGGATCTACTTCCACTGTGGACCGCGGGGCCGGGGAGGATCGATCGCACCGGGCAATATCTCGCGCAGGTAAGAGATCGGGGAGCGATCGGCCTTCCGCTCGCGAGGGTAGCCGAGAGACACCTCCTCGTACCGCACGGCTCCACGCCAATCGGTGGCCGGCATATGGAGATGCCCATGCACAACGACCTTCGCCCCGAAACGGCGCGCCCACCTCTCGGTGGAGCGGGTCCCGCACCAGGGACCGAAGCGGAAGATGCGAACGAGACGGATCAGGTCGGCGCGGAGCGGGAAGTGGTTGATCAGCACGGTCGGAATCGGGCCATCGGCGATGCGCGCTAGGGCTCCCACGATCCGCTCCTCGGAAATGCGCAGCCGCTCGGCGCACCAATCGCCCACGGTCGCGTGCGGCGAAGGGTCGATCGCGGATACGTCCACAGGATTCACTCCGCTCCGTCGCGCCCACTCGAGCACCATCTCGGGCGGCACGTGCGGGGGACGGAGAGTGTGATCGTAGGGAACAAAGAGGGGCACGAGGAGCACAGGCCCACTTTCCCCGCGCCAGACCGGAAAAGGGTCTTCCGGTGTGAGCACATCTCGCTCCCGACAGAGCTCGACCAGAGTGCCGTAACGGCCTGTGCTCGGCTCGCCTTCGGGCGACCAGAGCTCGTGGTTGCCGGGTACCCAAATGACGCGCGCGAAGCGAGCCACGAGCTCATCGAGCGCCCAGGCGATGTCGGCGATCCGGGCCGCGACATCTCCCGCGACGATCAGCCAATCGCCCTCCCGGCGCGGCAGTGCTCGCACGATCGCCCGGTTGGCCGGATACGACACGTGCAGATCACTGATGGCGAAGAGGCGCATGCGGGGCACAGTGTAAGGCCTGCGAGAATGGACAGGGGTAGATCCCGTACTGTCAATCGGTTACAAATGGAGGGACTCGCATCCGTCCCCCCCCCGGCGAAATCAGCGCGTGCGTCATCGTTCCGTCCCGTTCCGTCGATCCGCGCAAGCGAGGAGGGGAGTCGCGGCGCGTGGGGAGATCGATGCGCTTGACGCGAACCTACTTGCTTTCTTGCGGACTGATCGCCGGTAGCTCCGGCGCTTTCGCCTTCGGCGGCGAGGTGCATGAATGGCTGGCCGGGGCCGCCTTCGCCAAGAGCCCAGAGATCGAGCTGAATCGCAGGCTGCCTGCCGCTGAGAAAGAGAACTTGGCCGAGTTCCGCCGGTGGCTCTACGAGGCGGGCTCGAATCACACCGAGCCTGAGGTCCGTGCGCTCTTTCGCAGCCGTTTTCCGCGCCTCGAACACTTCGATTCGTGGGCCTTTAAAGAGTGGCTAATGCTCGATCCATCGGCCGAGGTCTGGGGAATCGACCGCGCGCCTCGAGGCCGGCTCAGCGTGAGGGAAGCATGGTCCAGTGGCTCTCGACACCCCGACGAAGACCGGAGGAACCGGAATCGTTACCTTCGCGACAAGCACCGGCGCGTGCGCGTCGATCCCACCTCCGGGGAGCCTCTTCCTTACGATCCTGACATCCTCTTGATGGGGGGCGCAGCGGGCCGATCCAGCCAATCGCATGCGCATTGCCAGCTCGTGCGGGTCAGGAAGACGAACGACCCGGAGGTGCTGCGAGTGAAGCCGTGGCTCTTCGCGCTTCCACCCGACCTGCGGACCTATGCCGCCGACCTCGCCCAGCACTATACCGATCTCGCGTCGCTCGCGGAGTTCTGGGGGGGGCCGGGGCACGACTGGCTCGTTCACGAGCTCCAGGGGAATGCCTGGCACCACATCGCCGACGCCGGCTATCAGTTGCATGTAGTCCAGGTCGGATCGCACGAAGTCTACCGCGACGCCCGGCGGCGGGTGATGCTGGGCAAGATCAAGGCCTTCTTCCTGCTCGCGGATGCCCCCCCCACCGCCTACGAGCACGGTCGTTCGACGGTCGCGAATCTACGGGAATTCGGAGCCGAGATGCTCGACGCGCGGCTCTTCGGGAGCGAAGAGGTGGCGACACAGATTCAGGCCGTCCTGGCCGCGCCCATGCGAGGCGATCCCCAGCTCCCCCGAGATCTGGCGCTCGTTCTCAAACAGGAGCTGCCGGGGCTTCCCCGCGCGCAAGAGGCTGCGCCCCATATGCCCGCCTGGCGTAAGCCTTTCGCTCGCGCCATCACTCACGCGCTAGCCAGCCGATCCGCCAGGGAGAGCGCGGCGTTGAGCCGAAGCCTCATCGAGCTGGGGTCGGAGCGCCTGCGCGGCGTTGGCTTCTCGTACGACCCCGAGCTCCACGATCCGGATGAGTTCGTAGACGAGAAGAGGGCAAGCGACGAGCTGGCGCTGGCGGCCTTCTACGAACTGGAAGGCAAAGCGTTTAGGCGAATCGGCGAGGCGATCCGCCACCACAGGGCTCTTTGCGACGAGGTCACCGGCGTGCCGGGCGTACAGGAGCGGGAGTTTCGGGCGAGCGACATCGTGGCTCGACTGGTGTTGACCTTGCACGCCTACCACAAGCGGGTGAGGGCTCGCAGAGACGACCCGGCCCTTGCATCTCGTATTGCGCAGCTAGGGTCCGCGCAACACCGGGAGTGAAGGGGCGGCTACACCGCTTTCTTACGCTCCTCCCGAGCAACCAGTACCGATCGTGCTACGAATCCGATGAGCGGAATCGTCTGATCTGCGAAGCGAGCCAGGTAGAGAGCGAAGCCGGGAATCGCCCGCACTCCGTAGACGCAGCGGTCGAAGGCCTGGAGAACGATTCCGTAGGCAAAGCGGGTTCGACGATCGATGTCTAGGCTCATCAGCGCCGATTGTGCTCTCGTTCGATGGCCGCGGTATTCGGAGCGGAGCTCGAGGCGGATCGCTTGCCGCGCGGCGGCATCTCGAGCCTGCTTCGGGTCGATCCGCAGGCGATCGCACGACTCGCGCGAGATCGGCACGATGCCCGCAGCCAGGTCCTCTTCCAGATCGACGAAGACGTCGGCATAGCGGGTCACCTGACCGAAGCTCTCACCGAAATCCAGCACCAAATTCGGAGGATGCCCTTGCGCCTCGAAGAGCAGGCGGCAATGGAGCAACACAGGCAGGACCGCGTTGTACTCGATGATCCGGCCAAGGGCCTCTTCAGAGGGCGCGCCTTCGAGCTGGCTCTTCTCGTGCTCCGCCGCCGCAGTGATCCGAAAGAAGAGCTTCACATGCTGAGAATCGGCCCCCTTCAGGAAGCGGGTTAGCGCTTGCTCGCGCACGTTCTCGGGGGCGCCACCCCGGGCAAGCGAGCGCAAGCGCTCCATCCCCCACGCGAGGGTACTTGCGAACTCCGCGGGCGAGGGAGCGAGATCGAGCAGATTATCGGCCCAACGGATATACGACCAGGCGCAGAGCCAATGGAGCGCCGCCTTCGGATGGTGACGGCCGATCAGCCGGTACCAGTGCCGCCACATATCGGGATGCCCCGAGGGGTGGTCGCCGAAACTCTCTATGCAATCGTCGATCAGCTCGGCGTCACCTACAGGTTCCGGCAGAGGCGGCGCGGCGGGTCTCAAGGATCAAGCTCGAGCTCGTAGGGCAGCAGGGCGAGCGCCTCACCGGGGCGGGTCGACTCGAAGACCCGCCGGTGGCGCAGCAGCGGCGAATCGCCGAGCCAGATCTCGAGGGGATCGACAGCTACCGAGGCGCCGAAAAGCTCCCCCGAGAGCAGTTGCTCCAGGAAGGGCTTCTCTTCCGGCAATATTCGCAGATGAACGAGCCGGTCGGGATCGATACCGATCAGCTCCTTCGCCCGCCGGATCGCGTCTTGGAGCCCGCCGAGATGATCGACCAGACCCAGTCGCGCCGCATCCTCTCCGGTCCACACGCGCCCCTGAGCCACGGAGTGAATCGTCTCCCAGTCGGCATCGCGAGCATCGGCCACCTTCTGCACGAATTTGTCGTAGAAGACTTCCATGCTGTGACGCACCCGCTCCCGCTCTTCGGCGGTCCAGGGCCTCGTTTCGGAGTAGAGATCGGAATGCCGGCCCCGCCGGAGCGTCTCGTGGCCGACTCCGATCTTCTCATAGAGCCCGACCAAGTTGAACTTGCCGCCCAGAACGCCGATCGAGCCGGTGATCGTTCCCGGGTTGACGAAGATCTCGTCGGCGGGTGCGGAGATGTAATAGCCACCCGAGGCGGCCACTCCCCCCATCGATACGACTACCGGCATGCGCTCCGAGGCCAGCCCGACCTCTCTCCAGATCACGTCGGAGGCGACGCCCGAGCCCCCTGGACTGTCGATCCTGAGCACGAGCGCATCGATCTCGTCATCCAGACGGGCGTCGCGAATCGCCTCGGCCATCGTCTTGGAGCCGATGCTCTCGTCGCGGCGCAGTGGCGAGGATTCGCTCTCACCCGAGTGGATGCTGCCCACTCCGTAGATGAGGGCGATCGTCTCTTCTAGCGGCTCCTCCTCGCCAGGGATCTCAGCCGACACGTAGTCCTCGACGGAGACCAGCGGCAGATTCTCCTCATCGACGCCTTCGAGCACCTCGAAAAGCGCGCCCCACTCATCTCCATAGGCCAAGAGATCGACCAGTCCTGCCTCGAACGCTTCGCCGGCCTCGTACGGTCCGTCATCGACGACCGCCTCGGCCTGCTCGTGGGTCCAATCTCGACCCTGGGCAATCCCGGCCAAGAGCTGCGAATAGATCCCGTCGAGGATCGCGTTGATCGACTCCCGCGAGGGGTCGCTCATCCTCTCTTCCGTGAAGAACTCACCGGCGCTCTTGTACTTGCCGACATTCTCGAACTCCGGCTCGACACCGAGCTTCTCGAGGGCTCCCTTCACGAAGAGGGAGCTCACGGCGATCCCGCGGAGGCCGACATTCCCGGTCGGCAGGAGTGCGATGCGATCGCAAGCGCTCGCCAAGTAGTAGCCTCCGTTGCCGTAGCTCTCTGCGTAAGCCACGACCGGCCGCTCGTCGGAACGTACGATTTCGAGAGCGTCGCGTAGCTCCTGAATCTGGGCCAGGTTGATCCCGGCGTCGCCCAGCCGCACGAGCACTCCGGCGATACGATCGTCGCCGGCGGCTCTTCGCAACGCGAAAGTGGCGTCTCTGAGCGCGAGGCGCGGCCCCTCGAGTATCGGAATCGGAATCGAGGCCTCCGACTCGCCCAGAGCGCCGTCGAGATCGAGAACGAGAATCGACCCGTCTTCGACCTCGATCGCGGAGTCGCCGGCCCAAACCACCAACCCCACCATCGTGGCCGTGAAGAAGGCGCCCAAGAGAACTAGGATGACGATCCACTTCCTCATCTGATCTGCTCCTGTGTCGTGAGTGGGAGATTGATGGGACCGCGTGGCGAGAGCCTACACCGGCGACCCACTCGCATCGATCACGATCTGCGCGACTCGAAGAGCTCCCAGAGCTCGTGCGCCCCGAGCTTGCGCTCCAGTGTCGGGCGGCTGATTCCCAGGGCTTCGCAAAGCCGGCCCTTGTTGGTGCCGATTCGGCGAATCGCGCCAGCGATGGCGAGCCTTTCCACCTCTTTCAGGGAGCGCAGGGGCTGGTCCGTGGAGGTCGATTCGGGCACCGCCTCAGGGGAGGGAATGAGCGCCTCGTCGAGCACCTCTCCACTGGAAAGGGCGACGGCACTGGTCAGGAGGTTCTCCAACTCACGCACGTTGCCGCGCCAGGGCAACGAAATCAGTCGATCCATCACCCTCTTCGGGACGACGGTCACGCGCCGCCCCAAGTTCTGGTTTGTCTTTCGCAGTAGGTGTTCGATCAACATCGGGATGTCGCCGGGCCGTTCGCGCAGAGGAGGCACGCGAAACGAAACTACCTTCAGGCGATAGTAGAGGTCTTCTCTCAATTCGCCTTGTTTCAACATCACTTCCACGTCTCGATTCGTGGCAGCAATGACTCTGGCCCGCATCGGTTTGGGGCTCGATCCACCCACCGGCACCACTTCGCGCTCCTGGAGCACCCGCAGGAGCTTCGCCTGGAGCGTTAGCGAGAGCTCTCCGATCTCGTCGAGGAAGATGGTGCCCTTGCCGGCCGCGATGAACTTGCCTTCGGCGTTCGACACTGCCCCGGTGAACGCGCCGCGCACGTGCCCGAACAGCTCGGACTCGAGCAGTGTTCCGACGATGGCCGAGCAGTTGACGGCTACGAAGGGGGCGTCGGAATCGGTGTGCTCGTGAATCGCCTGGGCGATCAGCTCCTTGCCCGTGCCGCTCTCGCCCAGTATCAAAACCGTCGCGAGGGACTGCGACGCGAGCCCGATCCTCTTGTAAATCTCTCGCATTCCCCGCGAATCCCCGATAAGCCCGCGCGCGACGAGCGGACCGCCCCGCATCGTCACGCTGTCGGAACGGCCCCGGGTTCGGATCGCATCGAGAGCCTTGTCGATTGCCGCGCGGAGCTCCTCGATGTCGATCGGCTTCTGAATGTAGTCGACCGCGCCCCATTTCATAGCGTTGACGGTCGTCTCCATGTCGGAGAAGGCGGTCACCATGATCACGGCCACGCCGGGGAAGCTCTTCTGCAGCACCGGCAAGAGATCGAGACCGGAATCCCCCCCGAGCCTGATATCGAGAATCACGACATCGGGCCGAGACTCGGTGGCCTTCGCAAGAGCCTGCTCGGCGTCGTGGGCCAACGAGACGAGAAAACCCTCTTCCTCGAGATAGAGCTCGAGGCTCTCCCGGATCGAACGATCATCGTCGACGACCAGGACCTTGCTCCCTTTCATGCCGCTTCCTCCCTCACCGGCAGAACGATCGACATCACCGTGCCCTTGCCCGGCTCGCTCGCCACTTCGAGCCGGCCGCGGTGCGCTTCCACGATCTTCCAGGCGATCGCCAGTCCGAGACCAGTCCCTTTCGCCCGGGTGGTGAAGAAGGGGGCGAAGATGTGTTTTCGGGTGCGCTCGTCCATTCCCGATCCCGAGTCTGTCACATGAATCGAGGCGTGGGCTTCGCCATCGCCTCCCACGGCCACGACCAGAGTGCGCACCGGTGAGTCGGCCATGGCGTCGAAGGCGTTCAAGAAGAGATTCAGCAGCACTCGCCGCATTCGTTCGGGATCCACGGCTGCCATCGTGGGGCCTTGTTCGACGACCTTCACTTCGACGCCTCTTTCCCGCGCGATATCGTTCACCACCGCTGTGGTTTCTTTCGCCAGATCGAGTAGAGAGATCCTCTCGAGCTCGACATGCGAAGCCCGCGAGAAATCGAGCATCTCGCTCAACAGGTCCTCGAGTCGCCCAATCTCGCGCTCGGCGATCTCGAGGCGACGGGCGTCGTTGCATTCGAGTCTCAGGCGACGGCCCAGAATCTGAAGGCTCATCTTGATCGACGAGAGCGGGTTGCGAATCTCGTGGGCGATCGACGTCGCCATCTGGCCGAGGCTCGCCATCCTCTCAGACTCCTCGAGCTGCTTTTCGAGGCGCCTTCTTTCGGTCACGCGTTTCGTGTACTCCACCACGCCCACCGTCTGGCCGGCCGCATCTTGGATCGGATAGGTGTGGTGCTCGTAGATCTCTCCTGTGCGCGGGTCGATCTGTTCCATCCATCCAGCCCTTCCGCTCTCGAAGGTGCCGAGCGCCGGGCACCCTTCGCACGGAGTCTCTCGCCCCAGGAGCATCTCGTGGCAGCGCTCACCGATCATCTCCTCTCGCGTTCGATCGGTTGCCTGCGCCAATGCGCGATTCGCCTCACCGATCACCAGATCTCGATCTTGAATCGAGAGCAGATCGGAGATGCCCTGAAAAACCCCCTCGAAGCGGCGACGCGCCCGGTCGATCGTCGATGCTTGCGTTTCCAGCGACTCCTCCCGCTCGCGAATCGCCATCGCCATCCGGTTCACCGCCGATGCCAAGATGCCGAGCTCATCGCGCGAGCGAACCACCAGTCTTTGCGCGTAATCCCCGCGTCCGATCGTCTCGATAACACTCGACAGCTCCCTCAGAGGCGCGAGAAAGGCGACGACCATGACCAGAAGTACCCCCCCGGCGACGAACGACATCGCCCAGAGCCCCCGTGCGAGGGCGTTGGCCTCTGCGTGCTGCGATACACCGGTCGACATCCCCGACTCGGCGAGGGCGTACACCCTCTTCTGGTACGCGTCGAGCTTCTCGAGAAAGCGGCCCAGCTCCTCGGAGAAACGGTCTCTGGCATCACGGAGTTCGGCGTAGCTGAGTGCATCGTTCTCCATCGACGCCGCACCCTTGTGGACGCAGAGCGTGCAGCCGGTCCGCAGCCGCGTGTAGGCCTGCTCGAGAGCGCGGAGGGTGTCTCTATGCGCCGAGCTAGTGAGCAGGCCTCCGCCCGCCTGAAAACGCCCTTTCGCCGTGTGGAGCGTGGTGGCGAGTTCGTGCCCAAGATCGAGATAGGCTTTCATGTGCTTGAGATCGCGTCCGCCGTCGAGATACTCGAAGAACGCCATCTTCTGCTCGATATGAAGTCGCCTCATCTCTTGCACGTCGCCGTAGAGGCCCAGATAGACGTCGACCGCGGCCTGGAAGTGCTCCTGCATGCGGTCCATGCGATGCAATGTCATCGAAGACACGATGCTGAGAATGCCGAGCAGCAACGCCACGCCGGCGATGATCCGCGTCGCGAGTGAGCGATGGAAAGGCAGCCCTGAGGCCGCCGGAGCCGGCACTGGATCCGGCTCGGGCCTCGGAGGGGTCTCGTCTCGGGGCGAAGGGCTCAATTCAGGCCGCGCTTGTTGAGTCGTAAAGGTGTGCGGAAGAAGAGCTTCCCGCGTCCGCGCCCATCGTAGGATCGGGCCGCTCGGGCGTCAAGAAGGCCCCGCGCTCGGAGTGGACACTTTCGATTCGCGGCACGCGACTTGCCCCACGCTTAGGGTCGCCGGCGGATCCCCCGAAACCGGCGGCAACAACCGGACGGGGCTCCGGCCCGCCCCGTCCTTCACCCCACGATGTTGGGGAATGGACCCGATCTCACCGCGAGCAACGAAGGTAAGAGAAGGCAAACCGACCCCCAGGGTCCATTCCCCCCGTGGCGGGAACGCCCGCGAGCCGAGCGAGAGAGCCCCCGTCCCCCGGGAGGTTCGGCCGCGGTGCAAGCGGCGCCGGTCCAACCCTCCCGGACCGGCGCCGTCCCTCTCCGCTCAAGTGCGGACGTCAACGCGCCGATTCCTGGAGCAGGGGAGGATGCGTGTCGAATGTACTGACATGAGGATCGCCTTGATAGAGCAGCTCCGCCGGCTCATCTTCGCCCTCGTGGACCGAACGATGCCCGGCATCGATCGCCTCGACGAGGCTACGCGCACCCGTTTCCGCATTGTTGGCGGCAGCTACTTCCTGGCCCTGATCGCCGGGTTGTTCTGGGCGCTGCATTTTTTCGTCAGGGCCCCCTCAGCTCCGGGCGGCGCGAGACTCATCCCTGGGATCGCCGCGCTGACACTCGTAGTCGTGGTTCTCGGCTTGATGCGCATCTACGAAGTGCTCCACGCCCACACGATGACCGCGGTGCGGCGGGCCAACCGGGAACTGCTCCTGGCCAAAGAGGAAGCCGAGTCTTCGAGCCGGGCCAAGATGGTCTTCCTCGCCAACATGAGCCACGAAATTCGAACGCCTCTGAACGGCGCCATGGGTTCGATCGAGCTGCTGCTCAACTCGAAGCTGAGCAATGAGCAGATGGAGCTGGCCGAGACGGCGCGAAGCGCCGGAGCCTCCCTGCTCGCGGTCATCAGCGATCTGCTGGATTACTCCAAGATCGAAGCGGATCGTCTGCGGCTCGAGGCGATCTGGTTCGATCTCGTCGACGAGGTCGAGACCGCGGCGCAGATCGTGGCCGAAACCGCCGCGCAGAATGGGATCGAGCTCGCTATCGAGATCGGTGAAGCTACGCCTCTGCTGGTGCGCGGCGATCCTGATCGATTGCGCCAAATCCTGCTCAATCTGGTCGGGAACGCACTCAAGTTCACCGGACGAGGCGGCGAGGTCGTGCTGTCTTGCGCCCGCTCTCGGTCGATGCCCGACATCGAGGAGTACCGCTTCGAGATTCGCGACACCGGTATCGGAATCGCCCCGGAGGACCAGCGAGAGATCTTCGATTCGTTCACTCAAGCGGACGGATCGACGACACGCTCCTTCGGTGGCACCGGGTTGGGGTTGTCGATCTCGCGACGCATCGTGGAGGCGATGGGCGGACGGATGGGGGTGAAGAGCGAGCCGGGGCGCGGCAGCACCTTCTGGTTCACGGTCCACTTCGAAGGTTCACAGGCGGGAGACTCTCAGCCTCTGGGACTTGCCCAGCTCACAGGCACGCGGATCTTGATCGTCGACAAGAACGCGACCAATCGACGGATCATCGAGAAGCTCTTGTTGCTCTGGGGGCTCAGCCCCGAGAGCGCCTCCTCGGCCGAAGAGGGGCTCGCGTTGCTGAGAGCCGCCGCCTTCGAATCGAGAGCGTTCGAGCTCGTGCTTCTCGATCACAATCTGCCCGACATGGACGGAATCGACCTCGCGCGCCGAATCCAGGCCGATCCCGTGATCGCCCGAACGAAACGCATCATGCTCACCTCCGCGGGACTGCTTGGCTCACGAGAGGCCGCGGTCGATGCGGGTGTCGACGAATGCTTGCGCAAGCCGGTTCGCCGCGAGCATCTTGCTACCGCGATCGTGCTCACTCTCGGCCCGAAGTGGGAGCCGCCATGGCTCGATCCCCCCTCGACCGATAGGGAGCGCATTCCCAAGCGTAGCGGCAGCGTCTTGGTCGCGGAGGACAACCCGGTGAATCAGAAAGTCGCGACCGGCTTTCTGACCAGACTCGGCTACGAATCGCACGTGGTCGCAGACGGCGAGGAGGCGGTTCGAGCCCTGAAGAATCAGATCTTCGACGCGGTGCTCATGGACTGCCACATGCCGGTTCTCGACGGGTTGCAGGCCACCCGCAAAATCAGGATGGAAGAGATCGAGGGGGACCGGATCCCGATCCTCGCCTTGACTGCTGGCGCCAGCAGCGAGGACCGCCAGCGAGCTCTCGCGGCCGACATGGATGACTACTTGGCCAAACCCTTCAGTTGCCGCGAGCTCGACGAGATGCTGGCGCGCTGGATCACTCCCCCAGTACCCCGCGAATGAGCTCAGCCAACTGCTTGGAGGAGTAAGGTTTCTGGATGAATCCCGCCAGGCCCTCTCCGGTGAAGCGGTTGGTGGCTTCCTGCTCGTTGTAGCCGCTGGAGAGGATTACCCTCAGATTCGGGTGGATCCTCTTGAGTTCGAGAAAGGTCTCGAGCCCGTCCATCTTCGGCATGGTCATGTCCAAGAGCACGACGCGCACATCTGCACCACGCTCTTCGATCAGCTTGACGGCCTCGCATCCATCGACCGCCACCAGGACATCGAAGCCGAGCCGCTCCATGGCCGCCGTCGCGGTCCTGCGAACGACTTCCTCGTCATCGACGACCATCACCAATCCCTCTCCCCGCCAATCCCCAGCGCGCACCGTCATCGAGAGGGGACGTCTTTCACCCTCGGCACCCGCGGGGAAAAGCAGCGTGATGTTCGTGCCCTTGCCTGGCTCGCTGTACACCTTCAGCGCTCCCTCATGGCCGCGGACGATCCCCAGAACCGCGGCCAAACCGAGGCCACGCCCGGTGAACTTGGTAGAAAAGAAGGGATCGAAGATCTTCGACTGCGTCTCCTCGTCCATTCCACAGCCGGTATCGGAGACCTCGAGCCGAAGGTAGGCTCCCTCGCCGAGATCCCAGTCCATGAATGTGCCGGCCAGGTAGTCCCGGTCGGCGTGCAGGAGCCCGATCTTGACCGAGATGACGCCGTTTTCGTCCCCTATGGCGTCGGAAGCGTTTGTGATCAGGTTCATCAGCACCTGGCGCATCTGCGCGGAGTCGGCCATGACGGGGGGCATATCGGGTGCGAAATCGACCTTCAGAAGCGCCTTCTTCGAGATGGCCGCGTCGAGCAGCGGCGCCATCTCTTCGACCGCTTTCGCCAGATCGAGTGGTTCGACGATGAATCGGCCCTTGCCGGAGTAGGCGAGCATCTGCTGGGTCAGCTCCGCCGCCCACCTCGCCGCCCTCTCTACCTGCTCGATATCTTCGCGCACAGGGGAGCCAGGCGGGAGCTGGGCCATCGCCAGCGACGCGTTGCCGAGCACACCGGTGAGGATATTGTTGAAGTCGTGTGCGATCCCTCCGGCGAGCACCCCCAAGCTCTCCAGCTTCTGAGCCTGCTGGATCTGTTTCTCTAGAACGAGACGCGCCTCCTCCTCGCGTCTTCTGGCCTTCTCTTGCCGATCTCTCTCCAGCCTTGCCTGAAGTACCGGCGCGATCGCGGCGGCCAGGGTTCCGAGCAGATCGATCTCCTTCGCGCGGTATTCGGTCGTCGCGCTCCCGACCGTGAGGTTCCCGATGACCTTGCCCCGATGCGTGATCGGCACGCTCAGTGCGCGTCGCAGCTCGTCGTCGGCCCCCGGTAGAACGACCGCCTCGCCGGAGCACAGAGCCTCTCGATCGATCATCGCGCGCCCCCAGATCCCTTGCCATTGCTGCCGCGGAAAGACGAGACCCTGTTCCGACACGATGAAGCGTTTCCCTTGTTTTCGAACGACCGCGGGGTAGACAAGAGCCCCATCTTCGCCCACATAGCCCAGGATCCCGTGCTCACTGCGCACTGCGTCGAGCACGATCTTGAGCAGATCTGAAAACATCTCTTCGCCCGTTGTGGCGAGAAAAACCTCGGCGATGCGATTGCGGATCAGCAGCTCTTCGGCGCGGCGAGCTGCGTCGCGCAAGAAACGTACATAGCTAGCCTCTTGGCGCACGAGCGCCAGGAGCTCGCTCGGGGCGAAAGGCTTCTCCAGATAGCGACGAACACCCCCTTCATTGATCGCCCCCGAAAGGACGCGACGGTCCGGGTATGCGGTGACCAGCACCCGGGAGACATCCTCGCACTTCGAACGGGCCTGTCTCAGCACCTCGATCCCGGACATGCCGGGCATTCGTTCATCGCAGAGAATCACCGAGAGCCCCCCGTCGAGCCGAGAGAGCCCCTCTTCACCATTGCCCGCCGTGACGATTTCGAACTCATCCTCCAGCGCGGTCGTCATCATGCGCCGGTTGCCCGGCTCGTCGTCGATTATGAGGATTCTCGGCAGGTCGGTTTCTGAGTGGCGTCGAGTGTCTTCAGTCATGCGCTTCGACCTCACCATCGGGTGACAGGGAGAGGCGGATACTGAACTCGCAACCCTGCTGCGTCCTGTTGCGCGCCCAGATCCGCCCGCCATGTGCCTTCACTACTATTGTATTGCTCAAGGCAAGGCCGAGTCCCAGCCCTTTGCCGACCTCCTTCGTGGTGAAGAAGGGGTCGAAGAGGCGATCGATCGCTTCAGGGGCGAGACCGGGGCCCTCGTCGGCGAATCGCAAGAGGACCGATCCTTCTTCGAGGGTCGTCGTGATGGTGAGCCGCCCCTTGCCCTGCATCGCGTCGGCGGCGTTCTCGATCAAGTTGAGAAAGACCTGATTGAGCTGTCCCAGCCGGCAGGAAACCGGTGGTAGCTCCCCGTAGTGCTTCACGACCTCGACCCCATCCTTCAGACGCGGAGCTAGAACCTCCAGACAGGAGTCGATCCCGCGGTGCAGATCGGCCAACTGCAAGGGAGACTCGGCGGGGCTCGAGAAGAAGCGCAAGCTTTGCGACAGGTGTTCTAGCCGGCGCGCCGCCTCTTCGCTATCGGCCAGCATCTGCCCCATGCCCTCCACCTTTCGCCGCAAGCGGGAATCGCCCAACTCGGAGAGATGGGCGGAAAGCTGACTGTGAACGTCGCTCATGAGATTGAGATTGCCCGCCAGGTAGTTGACCGGATTGTTGATCTCGTGGGCGAGTCCGGCGGTGAGGGTGCCGAGCGATGCCATCTTCGCCGCCTGCACGAGCTGAGTCTGGGCATCTTGAAGCTCCCGCGTGCGTTGGGTCACCCTATCCTCTAGCTCTTCGTTCAGTTGGCGCAGCTCTTCCTGCGCCGAGCGCCGCTCGGCGTCGGCGACATCCCGCTCTTGTTGGCGCCGTTCGATGGCGGCGAGCATGGTGTTGAAGCCGCTCGAGAGAAGGCCGATCTCGTCGCGCCGCCCTTCGGGAACCCGAATCGAGTAGTCGGCTTG
>CAZFNT010000002.1:0-13895 GCA_964520315.1 uncultured Gemmatimonadota bacterium | reverse complement strand
CTTGATCGGAAAGGCGACGGGCCAGGGCGGCAAGCTCCAGGATCGGCCTGGAGATCGCCCTCTGTAACGCGATGGCGAGTGGGATCGTAATGAGGACCAGACCGGCCACGATCATCACGACGCTCAGAACGTGCGCCCGGATCATCCGCGTGAGCGGTGCTATGGATGCTCGTAGATGGATCGTGCCGTAGCGATGCCCCTCGTAGACCACCGGCTGGATAGCCTCGACATGCAGCTCGCTGAATCGACTGTGGCTCCCCTGATCCGGGGGCACCTTCTCGACCGGGCGCGGATCTCTGTGCCCGATATCGCTTCGCTCGTAGACACTGAAGAGAGTCCCCTCTTCGTCATAGAGAGCGACCGCTTCGATATCGCGCATCTCTCCCAGCTTGGCCAGGGTCTTCGCCGACTCCTCTCGATCGCCGAAGGCCAGCTCCGAGACGCTGTACTCCCCCACCGCCTGGGCTATCAACATCGTCGTGCGCGCCATCTCCTTTCTGATGGCCGCAACGTCGCGGAAGCCGAGCAGAACGATGCCCAGCGCCAACACCAGCAGCGCCGTGGCCAGAATGGCACCCGTCAGCTTCCTGGTGATGGAGATGTCGCGCAGGGGCCTCATTCGTCCCCTTTGGGCGCGACGATAATGCCGAGTCTCAGCAAGCTGGCCCGGAACTTGAGATGGCTCTTCATCGCTGCCTCGAGATTGATCTCGAATCGCAACTTCGGCCCCTCCCGTTTGAGATTGATGTGCACGCCCCGCGCGGCCAGTCCTTCACGCTCACCGACGGTGAGGATCGGTCGGGTCGATGTGGCATTCAGGATCTCGGCCAACTTCTGTTCGCTGCATCTCGGAATCCACAAGAGGTGACAGCGCGAGGACCCGTCGATCGCCGAGAGACGACGAACCACGGCATCTCTGCCCTGGATCCGTCTTTCGCTGGCCATCTGTTCCAGGTAGGCCTGGAAGGGGGTTTCGCCGACCACGCCGATGACGAAAGGTCCGCCAGGCGGCGGAAGCGCGTCGGATGGCCAATCGATGAAACGCGTAAAGCGCTCGACGAACTCCGCTCTCAGCCGCTGTTCTCGCTCGCTCGGCCCGTCGCCATGAGCCGGAATCGCACCGCCTAGTAGCAATGCGATGAGGACCCCTCGGGCGAAAAGAGCGCCGAAGCGACGATTCTCCGTCATTCCGCGCTCTGCGAAGCTCACGCCCTATGCGATCCTTCCGAAGCCAACGACATATGCGCCCTCCCCCTCGGCGGCGCCAGCGACGAGTCTAGGGAGTCCAACGCGAATCTCCAAGAGATCGTTGGGCGAAAAGGCCTGCTCTTCTGAGGAACGATGGGAGCCCGCAATGCAAGAGAGCTTGCCGCCAACCAGGAAAATCGGGACCGAGTGGCTAGTGGCAGCCACGATTTGCGCCGCACCCTTTGGGCGGGCCGATGCGCCCTGGACCCGCGGGGATCCCACGACGACCTCACGACGCTCTCTCTCGAGGAGCTGCTCGACGTAGAGATCGAAGTGGCCTCGACCAGGAAACGCCCCTTGCGAGCGAGCCCGGAAATCGTCACCGCGATCGGTCGCCAAGAGATCCTGAATTCCGGCGCCCACGATCTGATCGACGTGCTGCGAACCCTGCCCGGGTTCACGTTCGGAGCCGATGTTGAGGGGGTCGTAGGGATCGGCATTCTGGGCGTGTGGGCACACGAGGGAAAGGTGTCGCTCCTTCTCGACGGCCAAGAGATGAACGAGCGGATATCCTCGACTCCGAGCACACCCTCATACAGCCCTACGACGGCGGGCACGCACCGATTCCGGGGCCGTCTCGTGAGCTGACTCTTCGACTCCGCTATCGCATGTAGCTCAACCCCACCACGGTCTCTGTGTGGGGTGTGTGGGGGAAGAGATCGACCGGATGGGCAGTGCCGATGCTGTAGCCCCCCTCCGCCAGCGTCGCCAAGTCCCGCGCCAGGGTGGCCGGGTTGCACGAGACGTGCACGATCTTGGCGGGAGTCAACGCGATCAACTCTCGCACGAGCTTCGGATGGTTGCCGGCCCGCGGCGGATCGAGGATCACGACGTCGGGGCGCTCGTGCCGGCGCACAGCGTTGGCGAGGGTGCCGCGCACATCTCCAACGGTGAATGCGGCGCCGATGATCCCATTGCGGACCGCGTTCTTGCGGGCGTTGTCGACGGCCGATTCGACCAGCTCGAGGCCGACGACCTTGCCGGCGCGGGCGGCCAGGCAGAGAGCGATTGTGCCGGTGCCGCAGTACAGATCGAAGACGGTCTTGCCCTCCAGGTTCCCTGCTTCGGCGGCGACCAGCTCGTAGAGCTTCTCGGCCGCGGCTGTGTTCGGTTGAAAGAACGAGGTCGGTGATATCTCGAACTCGAGGCCGCCGAGGCGCTCGGTGATGTTTCCGTCGCCATGGAGCAGATGAATCTCATCGAGGATCACCGCCGAGGCAGGTCGCGGCGCGATGCCGTTGATCAGAGTCGTCACCTCGGGAAAGCGCTCGAGCATCGACTTCGCCCAGGCGGCGGCGAGCTCGGGCTCGTTCCAGGCGGTGACGAGATTCGCCATGATCTGCCCGGTATTGCGACCGCGGCGAAGCACCAGAAAGCGCCAGAAACCCTTGCGATCGCGCGTGTCGTAAGCGGGCAAGCTCGACGCCGCGGCGATCTCTCGCGTCAAGGCGAGCATCTCGCTCATCTCGTTGCTCTGAAGATGGCAGGTGCCCACTTCGACAACCTTGTCGAAGACGCGGGGCACATGGAGCCCGACGGCCGCGCCCCGCTCACCATCGACGCCGGCTTCGAGCTCCTCGGGCAGGAGCCAGCGACGGCGCGCGAACGAGAACTCCATCTTGTTGCGGTACTCCCATACGTCGGGAGAGGGCACGCAGGGCGCCACTTCAACCGCGCGCAGCCCACCGATTCGCGAGAGGGCGTCCGATACGAGCCGGCGCTTGCCTTCGAGCTGTGCCTCGTAACCCAGATTCTGGAAGCTACAACCGCCGCAGACTCCGAAGTGCTCGCAGCGCTGGGGCACCCGATCGGCCGAGGGCTCGAGGAGCTCCAGCACGTGCGCCTCTCCGTGGCTCCCGCGGGCGCGGTGCAGCCGAATGCGCACGCGGTCACCCGGCACACCTCCGCGAACGAAGACGACATAGCCGCCGATCTTGGTCACTGTGCGCCCCGCTTCCGCGATCGGTCCCAGCACCACTACGTGCTCTTCGTTCTTCCGCGGGCGGGCTGCTTTCGTTTCCATCAGTCCCAGCTTTCCAGATCGAGCCACTCGCTCCCGCGATGCGCGTCATGAGCACAGAGGCCGGCCGCGCAATGCGTGGAATCGGAATTGGGGGAGTGGAATGCGCGTATCGCCTCCCCAATCTCTTTCTTCATCAAGTCGATGGCTCGATCGAGCTGGGGGTCACGTCCCGCCGCTTCGTCCGCCGGGCTGAGCTCGACATGCACGTCGGGGCTCACCCCGTGGTTCTCGAGATTCTGGCCTTCGAGGGTGTACCAACCCACCGTGGGAAGGCGGAGCCAGGAGCCGTCGAGCAGGCGCATTCCTCCCGTACCGATCACCGATCCCGATGTGGGGACTCCCACCAGAGGGCCGAGCCCGAGCGCACGGAAGGCTTCGGGGAAGATCTCGGCGTCGGAGCCCGATCGTTGGTTGATCAGGACGGCCGCGGGGCGGCGGCGCCAGTTGGCGGGCTGCAAGGAGCGCTCGCCCCCTCGAGGATGACGCAGGGCGTAGGGGCCGCGATCGAGGGCCTGGAGCAGAGCCTCGTGGATGTGGCCACCGCCGTTGTTTCGCACGTCGATGATCAGCGCCTCGGCCTCGTACGCCTCGCCGAGCAGGGTCTGGCGGAATCGGCGGAGGTTTCGCTGATCCATCGCCGAGAGGTGGACGTAGGCAACGCGACCAGCGCTCGCTTCGCGGACGCGCTCGGTGCGTCTGTCGATCCGATCTTCGTAGAGGAAGCGCTGCATCTCGCCCCAGGGCACCGGTCGCAGAGTGAAATGCACCCGCGCTTTTCGCTTCGGGTGCCGGGCCAATCCGAGCCGAATCGGTCGGTCGGCGCGGTCGACGAGAAGGGTGTCGAGGAGGGCGCCGAGGGGCTGGTGCAATCCGTCCCAGCTGACGATATGGTCACCTATGCTGGGACGCTCTTCCCCCTCTTCGACCCGCACTGGATCGAAGGGACCTTTGGGCACAATCGAGACGATTTTCCAGGCGCGGAAGTCGCCGTCGACCGGCTCCAGCTCGGCGCCGATGTGGCCCATCTCGATGCGGTTGCCCGGACCGCCACCCCAGATCCCGAGATGGGACGCGTTCAGCTCGCCCAGCATCTCCGAGATGAGGCGGTGGAGATCGGCGCGATCCCAGACTCCGGCGAGGCGGCCGATGTATCGGTCACGCACCGAGTTCCAGTCGGCGCCGTGGAGCGCCGGATCGTAGAACTGCTCCCGCAAGGCTCGCCACGCCTCGTCGAACACGGCCGCGTGCAGCCGGCGGCGATCGATCGAGAAGCGGGCCTCGAGCTCGATCGCCTCGCGCGCACCGCTGGTCGCCGGCGCGGTGTAGATCCGTCCATTCGCGCGGAAAGCAATCTTGTCGTCGGCGATCCAGCGAACGCCGACTTCGTTGGCGCCGTCGTGGGTGATCTGGGTGGGGGTTCCACCCTCCAGCTCGCTCTTCCAGAGATCCCACGATCCCATGACTCTCGAACGGAAGATCACCGACTTCCCGTCGGGTGACCAGGCTGCGTCGTGGTCGTTCCCGGCCGTGGATGCGATCTTCTCCGGCTCGAAACGGCCGCGCTCCAGGAATCGCCGCACCTCTTCGCGAATCGCTTCGTCGTCGCCAACTTCGTCTTCCGTCTCATCCTCTCCATCGGTGGTGTCGTCCTCCTCCTTCTCCTTGCCCTTCTGATCGGCCTTGTCGGGTTGGGCCAGGGTGAGAACGAAGAGGTCCCACGAGCCGTCTCGATCGGACTCGAAGAGGAGCTTTCGACCGTCGGGCGACCAGCGCGGCTTCTGGTCGTGGGCCGGGTGGGACGAGATCGTCCACTCCTCCGCGCTGCCCGGGTCGATCACACATATATCGCCCATATCGGCCGCGTTGTGGCGCTCGAAGACGATCCAGTCCCCCAGGGGAGAGCGGTGGGGTGTGTGGAGCTGCGGACCCGACGCGATCTTTCGGGCCTCCCCACCGGCGCTGGGGACGATGTACAGGTCGCCTCTGCCGCGTTCGAAGAGGATCTCGTCGCCGCCGGCGGACCACTGGGGGGCGCCGTCCTCTTCAGGGTCGTCGGTGAGACGGATGGCATCGTTCTCGCCTTCGGCATCGATCACCCAGAGGTCACGGCCGCCGGCGCGGTCCGATACGAAGGCGATCCGCTCTCCGTCAGGAGAAAACCGGGGCGCGTCGTCTCGTCCAGCATTGTGGCTGAGGCGCTGAGCGTAGTCGTCATCGTCCGGCGAGATCTTCCCGGTGAATAGCTCCCCTTTGAACGAGGCGACGAGTCGATCGGCATCGGAATCGATGTCCCAGCCCCCGTCCGCCGATTTGGTCTCTACCCGCTCGATCGGGGTCTCTTTGTCGTCGGAGATCGCGTGGACAGTGAGTGGGGTCGTCTGCCCCGTGCCGGCGAGGTCCACCGAGTAGAGCCGCCCCTCTCGCACGAAGACCGCGCGCCGCCCCGATGCATCGACGGCGGGGAACGAGACCCCCGGCGCTGCCTCGTTCGTGACTCGCGCCGGCTCCGTGGAGTCGATCGCGCCGCGATAGAGGTTGGGAACGCCGCCCCCTCTGGCCGACACGAAGAGGAGCTCGCGCCCTCCCGGAAGCCAGCTCGGCCACTGATCGTGACGGTCGGAGCGGAGTAGCTCGCGCGGCTCCTCGCCGGGGCGATCGAGCACGATTCCAGCCGAGGCCGACCCTCGGTAGCCCCAGCGCCACCAAGGGCTGGAGCCTGTCGTGGCCAACATCCCGCCACCATCGAGCGAGATCGCGGCGTCGGTCGCGACGTATTTGGTGATGCGGACGGGGTCGCCGCCCGAGGCCGGCACCGACCAGATGTAGTTCCGCCGCGTTCCCCGCGCGGCGGAGAAGAGTACTTCGCCGCCATCCGCGGACCAACAGCGCGTGCGTTCGTTCGTTTCGTGGAAAGTGAGCCTGTGGGCAGCGCCGCCCGAGGAAGGCATGACATAGACGTCGCTGTTTCCCCAGCGGTTCGAGCTGAAAGCGACCATGGAGCCGTCGGGGGAGAATCGAGGATCGCTCTCGGCGGCGATGTGGGTGGTCAGTCGGGTCGCGGTACCGCCCTCGGAGGATACTGTCCACAGATCGCCCAGATAGACGAAGGCGAGGATCTCACCGTCGGGAGAGAGGGCAGGATCGGTGACGCCGATCGTGCCGCCGAGAGCGAGCGCGTTAGTGCATGATGCGGTAATCGATAACAGAATTGCTGCGAGGTGTCTCATGAATCGACGAATCGTGGAGGATGAGCGGCAAGAAGGAGATGGAATGCGATAGCATACTCAAAGATGCCGAGATCAGTCGGGGACCCGCCCGACAATTCTCGAGATGTATGGCGGTCGAACCTGCGAGGGCGCGATGGCAACGGAACCGAAAACGCTGCTGATCGTCGATGACGATCATTCGCTGGTCGATGCCTTGACCCTGTATCTGGACGGCTTCGGCTATCTGATTCACAAGGCGTACAACGGCTCGGCGGGTGAGCGAAAGGCGAAGCACAAGCAGCCGGACCTTATCATCCTGGACATCATGCTGCCCGGCAAAGACGGGTACGAGGTCTGCCAGCGGCTCAAGCGGCATCGAAAGACCAAGCACATTCCGATCATCATGCTCAGCGCCAAGAGCTCTGTTCCCGACATCGACAAGGGGTTCCGGGCAAGGGCCGATGGTTACGTCACGAAACCCTTCGACCCCGCGCGGCTGCACGCCAAGATCAAGAAGCTCTTGAAGGAAGACGCGGAAGACGTGGAGGAGAGCTGACGAGAGGGATCCGCGCCGAAATACCTGGTTATTTCTGAGCGGACCCCAGGGGCAGAGAGACGCGGAAGCGGCTTCCACCCTCGGCCGGGCACTCCACCGCGATCCTGCCCGAGTGCTTTTCGACGATCAGGAGCGCCAACGCAAGGCCGAGGCCACTTCCAGTCGGCGCTGAAGAGGATGTGTTGCTCCCTCTGTAGAACTTCTCGAACACACGTGTACGTTCCGACTCTGGAATCCCTGGGCCGTTGTCTGAAACCACCATCGCCAGTTCGTCGCCTACAACCTTGGTGCCAATGGCGATCTCGCCTCCCGCGGGGGTGTACTTGACTGCGTTTTCGAGCAGGATCATGCAGACTCGGAGCATCTGATCCTCGTCTATCGACACGAGCGCATCGCCGTGCTCCAATGCGTCGGAGATGCGGATCGACTTCTCCCGCGCCAGGCCCGAGATCTGTTGCAGGGCGCCGGAGACGATCTCGGCGAGGTCGATCAATATGCTTTCCGAACCCGCCGCATCGGCTTCGATCCGAGAGATGTCGAGGAATCGGTCGATCAGCTCGTCCATCATCTCGCACTGGCGCGACGCCATTTCGATCGCTCGGCCCTGCTTCGCGGTCAGGGGCCCCGCCTCGTTGCCCTGGAGTATCTTGAGCGCAACGGCGATGGTGGTGAGTGGGGTGCGCAGCTCGTGTGAGACGAGTCCTACGAATTCATCCTTCAGTCGCTCGGCTTCCCTCTCCGTGGTGATGTCTCGCGCCACGAAAGCCCTTCCGAGCAGGGAGTCGCTTTGGTCCAGAACCGGGGTCGACGAAACATCGAGGAGGCAGCGCTTCGGCTCCGCGATGGCTACCTCTTTGTGCCAGGTGGGATCGAAGGGGCGCGCTCCGCGCCTGTCCGAAAGGACCCTCTTGTGCTCCTTGCGGCGGTCGTTGACAAGAACGCCGAGCCTGCCGAGTCCGTCGTCGGCCGGCGTCTTTCCACCGGTGATTCTCCTTCCGATCAAGTCGGAACCCGTGACGCCGAACATCTCCTCAGCCGCGGGGTTGACCGAGGCGAGTCTGCCGGCGTCGTCCACCATCAACACGGCATCCGATAGGCTGTCCATGATCGCCTGAATCCGGCCCTTCTCCAGCTCCAAGCTCCGCGTGCGCTCCTCGATTCTCTCTTCTAGCTGCTGGTTGGCCGCCTTGAGCTCCCGCGCGAGCCTCGCATTCTCGGCGCTGAGCCACCGCTTCTCGATCGCCCTGTGCAGTGTTCCCACGATCTGATCTGGAAGCACCGGCTTTTCGAGATAAGCGAAGACTTGGCGATCGATCGCCTCGACGGCCGAGTGGAGCGAGGCGTTGCCGGTCAGGATGATCACCTCGGTGGTGGGCGAGATCGCTTTCAGGCGGTCCAGCACCTGCATCCCAGGGATGTCGGGAAGGCCCAGATCGAGGAGAACCGCGTCGACGGAACAGCATTCGATCTTCTCGATCGCCTCTGCGCCGGTCTCGGCCGCGCGGCAATCGTAGCCGTGCTGGCTCAATGCTCTTGCCAGTACCCTCTGCACTAACGGGGAATCGTCAACCACCAGCACGCGCCATGTGTCGTTCCCTGGAAGCGCATCTCTCTCGCTCACGGCTTCGCCTTCCGCGTATTGGAGCACCGCCCATTGCCGGAAGGAAGGGTGAACCAAAAAGAGGATCCCTTCCCTTCTCGACTCTCCTGTCCGACCTCACCTCCGTGCATCTCGACGAACTTCTTTACGATGGCGAGCCCGAGCCCGAGCCCGCGTGTTCCGAACTCCGACTCTCCCGAGGAATGCCGCAGTGTATCCAGGCTCGTGAAGAACTCGTCGAAGATATGCGCACTGTCTTCATCGGCGACTCCGATTCCGGTATCTGTTACGCGGAACTCCAATGATCCCGTGTCGGAATCCCGCACGATCAAACCGATCTCGCCTCCGTCGGGTGTGAACCTGATCGCGTTCATCAAGAGGTTGAGCAACACGTCGCGGATCTTGCCGCGGTCGACCGGCACGGCCGGCAAGTCCTCGGGCGCATCGATCATCAGCGTCTGCCCCCTCGACTCGATGAAGGCGGCAACGTCTTTCGCGACGCTCTCCGCCAGGCTGCTTGGAGGGATCGGCGTCAGTTCCAGCCCTTTATCGTCTGAGTCGACCCGTGCAAAACGGGATATTCGTGTGACCAGGGTCTTCAGGCGTTTCGTGGCGCGCCCCGCGAGGTTGGTGGCCTGAGCCAGGCTCCGATCCTCGGAATCGGTCTTGCGCTCTATGACCGCGAGGACCGTCTCGATCACCGAGAGGGGCGTTCTCAACTCATGCGAACTGACATCGATGAAGGCGTCTCTCATGCGGTCGAACTTCTTGAGATCGTTGTACGCCTCGGCGAGCTCGGCCGTCCGCTGCACCACCTTTGCCTCAAGTTCTTCGTTCGCGGATTTGAGCTCCGCGGTAAGCCGCAGATTCTCCAGACCGAGTCTGCGTTTCTCCAGGGCCCTCTGCACCATCGCTACGATCTGCCCTGGAACGGCCGGCTTCTGCAGATAGGCGAAGGCGTCTCTCTCGATCGCCTCGATCGCCGTCGAGACCGAGGCGTGGCCGGTGAGGATGATCACCTCCACGTCGGGTCGGATCGCCTTCACGCGCCGCAAGACCTCGGATCCGTGCAGATCCGGTAGCTGCAGATCGAGGAGCACCGCACCTATCTCTTCGCTCTCGATCCGTGCGATCGCCTCTTCACCCGTGGCGGCGGTCGAGAAGGGGTACCCGTTGGCCTCCAATCCGCGGCACACAACTTTGCGCACGATTTCGGAGTCGTCGACAACCAAGACGGTATCTGGGTCGTGCATGTTGGCTCCTGGCGCCTCCTTCTTTCCGGCATGCACCCGCCACCCATCGCGGTGATGATAACCGAAATGGCTATTCGTAGTGTAGCGCCTCGATCGGATCGAGCCCCGCTGCCCTCGCCGCCGGGTAGACACCGAACGCGACTCCGATCAGCGAGCAAAAGAGGAATGCCCCTGGGATCCATGGCAGCGGCACTTGAGCGGACAAAGGCGTCGCCAAGCGCACGAGCAGCGCGACCCCCATTCCAAGCAGAATCCCGACGACTCCGCCGACTTCGGTCAGGACCACCGCCTCGATCAGGAACTGTCGCAGGATCTTGCCCCGTGTGGCGCCCACCGCCTTGCGCAGACCGATCTCGCGGGTTCGCTCGGTAACAGACACCAACATGATGTTCATGATGCCGATCCCGGCCACGAGAAGCGAAATCGACGCGATCCCGACCGCAGCCGCCGCGACGACCGCGCTCATTTCGTTGAACTCCGCCACCAGCGATTCGGAGGACCAGACCGCAAAGTCGTTCGGCTCCCCGGGTGCGACGTGCCTCAGCGCACGCAGGATCCCAACCACTTCGTCCTGAGCCTCGGGAATCTCAGCTGGAGTAAGGGTCTGCACGGTGATGTTGACCGAGCGGTGCCGGCCGAATGCATCCTGGAAGGTCGTGATCGGAATGATGGCGACATTGTCTTGCGAACGACCAAAGCTGCTTCCTCGGGCTTCGAGCACTCCGATCACTTCGTGGGGACGAGAGCGCACACGGACCGTGGTGCCGAGCGGGTCCGTATGCGGAAATAGGCGCTCCACCACATCAGCGCCCAACACGACCACCCGTCGATGGTGTAGCACATCGTCGGTGGTTATGAAGCGGCCGTGCTCGACGAACACTCCGTTGGCCAGCGCGTACGGTTCTTCGGCCCCGGCGATGAGCACATTCGGATCGGTGTGAGCATCTCGCGTTTCGATTAGGCCGGTCCACGAGTAGGCCTCCGCGGCGACCGCCTGAACCCGCCTCGCTCGCCTCGCGATTCCCGCCGCCTGCTCCAAGGTGAGGTCGGCGCGATCTCGAGAGTGGCGGTGTCCGCCGGGGCCCCCGGTCGAGATCGCCGCGTACTTTTGAATCTGAAAGGTGTTGGCGCCGAGCGGTGACCGTGCCTTGGAGCCCTGCAACCATCGCCTGCATTGCGATGATCGTGCCGACGCCGATGACCACGCCCAGAACCGTCAGCGCCGACCGAAACTTGTGGGCCGCAAGGCTCGAAATCGCCGATCGAAAAGGCTCGCTCCACGCGCTGATCATGTGTCGGCCCCCTGCCCCAAAGCGTCGACCGGGTTGAGCGCGGCGGCACGCGCAGCGGGATACACGCCGAAGATCACGCCGACGGCCCCAGAGAACCCGAGCCCCAGCGCCACCCCCCCCACCGTCACCACCGGGTGAAGCGGCGTCGCCGAATCGAGCCCCCAAGACGCAAGGAAGCCCAGGACCACGCCCAACAAGCCGCCGACGCTACTCACGACTATCGATTCCAGCAGGAACTGGCCGAGAATGTGGCCGCGTCGTGCGCCGACCGCCTTTCGTATCCCGATCTCTTTCACCCGTTCAGTGACCGCGACCATCATGATGTTCATGATGCCGATCCCCCCGACGAGCAACGATATCCCCCCGACGACGGTGGCGGTCGTGTAGAGCGCCGCGGTCAGGCTCTTGTAGAGATCGGTCAATACCGATTGCTCGTTGATCGAGAAATCGTCCTCTTTATCGGGCGACAAGCGGCGCACGCGCCGCAAGATGCCCGTAAGCTCATCGCGGGCCTCGTCGAGACGACCCGTGGACGAGACCTTCACTGCGATGTCGATCGATCGCCGGCTTCCGAAGTGCCGCGCAAAGGCTCCGATCGGTATGAACACTTGAGAGTCCATGTCGAAGCCCAGGATCTCTCCTTGCTCGGGCAGAACACCAACGACGCGGTAGAGCAGGCCGGCGATCTTGACGCGTTCCCCAAGTGGGCTTCGCCCCGCGAAAAGCTCGTCGGCGACTTTCGAACCGACGACACAGTTCGATTTGCGATAGTGCAGATCAGCCGGCATGAGAAAACGACCGTCCTCCGGGTCCGCGCCGTAGACCAGACGGTACTGCTCATTCGTTCCGGTCACCGCCACACCGTCGAGCCAGCGTTCCCGATGGGCAACTCTTATCTGTTGCGAGACCATCGGCGCGACCGCCTCCACGCTTCGGGCCTGTTGGGCGACCGCATCGTGTTCGCGCCAACCCAAGTTCCGGCGATTGCGCAGGCTCCACCACTCCGCATTTGGAATCCAGGGGTACTTCTGCACGTACAGCACGCTCGACCCGATCCCCTCGATCTGCTCGGAGAAGCTCCGATCGAGCCCCGCGATCACGGCGCTGATCGCCATGACCGTCGTGACACCTATGACGACGCCGGTAGTCGTGAGCGTGGCGCGCAGCTTATTGGCGAACAGGGCCGCCGTGGCCAGGCGAAGTACCTCGAGCAGACCGCTCAAGCCACCAACCCGTCGACGATCCGCACGATCCGTCCGGTCCGCTCCGCCACGGTGGCCTCGTGCGTCACCAGAACGATTGTGTTGCCGTCCCGGTGCAACTCCTCGAAAAGACCTAGGATCTCCTCACCGGTCTTGCTGTCGAGGTTGCCGGTCGGCTCATCGGCCAGGATGATGGATGGACGGGTCACGAGGGCGCGAGCGACCGCCACCCGTTGGCGCTGACCACCAGAGAGCTGGTTAGGCCGGTGATCGGCACGGTCGGCCAGACCGACTCGTTCGAGCGCTTCCAGCGCCCTCGCCCGTCTCTGCTTTAGACCGATACCGCCGTACACGAGAGGCAGCTCGACATTGCGAAGCGCGTCGGCACGCGGGAGCAGGTTGAAAGTCTGAAATACGAATCCGATCCGCTTATTGCGGATCTTCGCCAGGTCGTCCCCCTCGAGGCTCGACACATCTTGGCCGTTCAATGTGTAGCTACCGGCCGTGGGCGTGTCGAGACAGCCGATCAAGTTCATCAGGGTTGATTTGCCCGACCCGGAAGGCCCCATGATCGCGACATATTCATTCCCCGCGATCTCAAGGTCTATGCCGCGCAGGGCTTCTACCTGAACGGCGCCCATATCGTAAACCCGCGTGATCCCCCGCAGTTGAATCATCGCGCCATTACTGCTCACTTCACTCCTCCTCTTCGTCCGATTCAGCGCTTTGCACTCGATCGGCATCGGCGAGATCACGGGATAGTGCCCGGTACGGTCCCGTGATCACTTCGTCCCCATCTTCCAGGCCCGAAAGCACCTCGAGATGGGTGTCACCAGAGATTCCCGTGATGACGCGACGGAAGCTCGCCTGCTCTTCGGCGACCACGAAGGCGATCTCGACCAACTCCTTCTCCCCCTCCTCCGGAGGATCTTCGTCCTCCCACCGGGCCAGTGTTTCGGCCGACCTCGCGGTCACGGCCTGTATCGGCACGGCCAGCACATCCTCCCTACGTTCGGTGAATACATCGACAGTAGCGCTCATGCCCGGCCGGAGCCCGGTCTCGACGGTTCGCAGGTCGGCACGCACTTCAAAAACCGTCGCCGACTCCTGGGTGCCGAAGCCGCGAGTCACGGCGGATGTCGCGATCTCGCGCACTGACCCAGCGAAAGTCGTGTCGGGAAAGGCATCGACTTCGACACCGACCGAGTCCCCGAGCGAGACATTCACGATGTCGTTCTCATCGACCTCGAAACGCGCCTCCATTCGCTCGAGGTCGGCTACGACGAGCACAAGGTCTTCCTGAAACTCCGCGCCGAGGGCGATCTCGCCGATCTCCTTCCTCACCTCGGTCACGGTGCCGGCGATCGGCGAGTTGATCGTCGTTTTCGAAAGGTCGTCAGCGGCTTGATCCACGGCGGCCCTGGCACGCTCCACGTCGTTGTAAGCCGATTTCAGCGTGGCCGCGCGCACATCGCGTAGGGCGACGGCGCTCTCGAAATCGGCGGTCGCAACCAG
>CAZFNT010000001.1:0-31595 GCA_964520315.1 uncultured Gemmatimonadota bacterium | reverse complement strand
GTCTGGTGGAAGCCGGCTGATCAGGGCGCGGAAGGCAGCTCCCACGCCGGCATCATGCCGGGACCGACGATCTCTGGTGCGCAGGGGCTCTCGAGATCGAGCAGAAAGATGTGGGGTTCGACGGTAGCCCGGTCCCCGCCGTACTGGGCGGCATAGGCTGCGTATCGTCCGTTGGCGGAGACGAGCGGGTGGGTCCGCGAGAACTGATCGAAGAAATGAGCGTAGAAGAGCGCGTCGCGGGTCGGGCTGAGCGGTGGCGAAATCCGAACCGAGGAGCCGCTCCGGCGATCAAAGAGCACCCAATGGACTCCGGATTCCCCCGCCACGATTGCTATGAGCCGGGAATCGTCCACCCATTCGATGTTGCCTATCGGCCCTTCGTGCAGAGGCGAGGGCTCGCCGCCCCAGGCGGAGACGATCGCCGCCTGACCGAAGAGGGGGATGTTGCCGACCTCGCCGGCCAAGAGCGCGAGATGACGCCCGTCGCGCGAGAACGAAGCCGCGCCCTGCCCTTTGAAGGCGATGGGCGGACGCACCTTCTTCCCCTTCAGATCGACGACGCACAGGTCGGTGTAATCGCGGCCCCTCTCCGACCTCTCGCCGTAGGCCAGGAGCGCGCCGTGGGGCGAGAAGGCCGGGCTTCTCAGGCGACCGGCCCGTTGCGTGAGCACCAGTGAGCTCTCGGGAACCTCTCGCGTGTCCCAGAGCCGCACTTGACGCCCCGGCCCCGCGGCCACTTCGGTGGTATGGATCGCGATCTCCGTCCCGTCGGGGCGCGCGTGAAAAAACAGGGGCATCCCCTTCGCGATGCTCCGCGGGGCGACGACACGCCGGGTCGCATCGAGTGCGAAGAGATGCAGTCGGTCCTTCTCCGAGAGCAGAGCGCCGATCGCCTTATGACCCGGCAACCAGCAGCTGTACATAGGTGCGGACTGGAGCGGGATCCAGCGGGAGCGGCGCGATCTGTGCGCGTCGAACACAAAGACCCCGCCGGTCTTCCCGTCGTCCGTGGCGCCGGCCGCGGCGATCCACTCACCGGTTGAACTCCAACTCGGCCACTTCGGCGTCTCGACACCGTCCATCACCGGCAGTCCTGGCGGGCGCCCAGGCAGCGCGAGCATGCGGTTGGAGCGATCGGGAGTGAAGACTCGAATCCTGCCCTCGGGATCTACGTAGGTCAGCCTGGCTCCGATTCTGGCCGAGCGTTTCCGCGCCCTCTCCGGGTCGCCTGGCGGTCTCATCTACCGGTCTCCTCCGGCGCATTGCGGGTGAAATGACGACAATCGAGGCTAGTTGCGCGACCTTCCCCGGTCAATACGGGGAGGAACCTGGATCTTGTTGCCTTGAGCACTCCGACAATGCTATGAAAACAGGGCTCAAGGACTTGGTGGCCGGCTCGAACCTCCGGCCACGTTTCTAGCCCCGCCAGCGCGGGAAGAAATGGCTTAGCTCTTACATTGACGGAGACCTGTCGAAATGGCGACCTATATCACCGACGAGTGCATCTCTTGCGGCGCGTGCGAGCCGGAGTGCCCGAATGAGGCCATCACAGAGGCCGATGACATCTATGTGATCGATGCGAGCCTGTGCACCGAGTGCGTCGGCTTCCACGACGAAGAGGCCTGCCAGGCCAGTTGTCCCGTGGATTGCTGCATCCCAGATCCGAACAAGATCGAGAGCGAATCGATGCTTTTCGACCGCGCGAAGGAGATCCACCCGAACGAAGACTTTGACGATCTGGACGAGTCGACCTCACGCTTCCGCAACGACGTCCATCAATTGGCGGAAGGCGAAGAGGCGGGAGCCCGAGTGGCCGACTGACCGATCGGAGCCGGAAAACCACCGAGGGCCGCCGAAATCGAATTGGCGGCCCTCGTGCATATGGTACCGGAGGGGGGAATCGAACCCCCAGCATGCGGCTTAGAAGGCCGCCGTTCTATCCATTGAACTACTCCGGCATAACGGCTCGATCGACCCGCGGGCTGGTCGGGGCGGCGAGACTTGAACTCGCGACCCCCTGCTCCCAAAGCAGGTGCGCTTCCACTGCGCCACGCCCCGACCGAAACCCGTGGTCGGATCGACCCCTAGCATCTTGTGAGCTGGGGGGCGGGAATGCAAGCCCGTCTCAGCATTCCGGCTTCGCGACCCCCAAGATTCGTCTTTCGATCTCCGAGAGCGCCGCCACTATGGCTCGGCCGCGATGGCTTATCGCACCCTTGGCGGCCATCGACATCTGCGCGAAGGTCCTCCCCTTCCCCTCCTTCGGAGCAAAGACCGGATCGTAGCCGAATCCCGCTTCGCCCGCTGGTTTCGTGCGGATCTCTCCCTCGCACACCCCCTCGACCGTCGTGGTTTCGCCGTCGGGATCGCAGAGGGCCACCACGGTGCGGAATCGCGCTCCGCGCTGCCCCGCCGCGCCGGCCATCCGTTCGAGGAGGAGCGCTACATTGTCCGCATAGCTGGCGTCCGGCCCGGCGAACCTGGCGGTCTCCACACCGGGCGCACCGTCGAGCGCATCGACCTCGAGCCCCGTGTCGTCGGCCAGAGCCCATCGTCCGCTCGCCTTGGCCACCGCGCGGGCCTTGAGCAGCGCGTTGCCGCGCAGATCGGGCGCCGTCTCCTCGATGACCTTCGGCACTTCCGGAAACTCCTCTGCCGCCCGAACGACCAATGGCAGATTCTTGAGCAGATTCGCCAACTCCCGTATCTTGTCGCGGTTGCGCGAAGCGATCACCAGCGTCGTGCCGCGCCCCTTCATCGATCCACAACCTCGAGCTGTAGACCGATCAGCTCCTCGATCCCGGCCGCCGCGCAGTCCAAAAGGCGATCGTGGGCTGCCCGATCGAAGGGAACGCCCTCCGCCGTCCCCTGGACCTCGACGAATCTGCCGTCGGCGGTCATCACCACGTTCATGTCCACGTCCGCACGCACATCCTCTTCGTAGCAAAGATCCAGTAGCACCTGCCCTTCGACCAGTCCAACGCTCACAGCGGCCACCGGGTGGCGGACGATCCCCCGCCAGCTCTCGGAGTCGCCCGTGAGCCCTTTCATGGCGAGAGCCGTCGCCACCCACGCGCCGGTCACGGCGGCCGTGCGCGTGCCGCCGTCGGCCTGCAATACATCGCAGTCGAGGCAGATCGTCTTCCCCTTCAGCTTCTTCAGATCGATCGCGGCACGGATGCTCCGCCCGATCAGCCTTTGAATCTCATGCGTCCGCCCCTTGATCCGCCCCCGAACCGATTCCCGCGGCGTCCGCTCCTTGCCGGCCCGCGGCAGCATCGAGTACTCGGCCGTGAGCCAGCCGCTGTCGCCGTTACGCATCCAAGGCGGGACCTTGTTGTCGATGGTCGCGGTGCACAGAACACGCGTACGCCCCATCTCGACCAGAACCGATCCCTCGGCATGATCGATGAAATCGGGCGTGAATCGAAGGGGCCGCAGTTGATCGAAGTTGCGTCCATCGAGACGGGTCGAGGCTTGTTCCATTGGTTCTCCTGCGCGATTCACTCAATAAGAACCAGGATCCGCCAGATCGGCCAGCTCCACCTCTGGCAGCTCGGCTCCAAGAAAACGGGCACCTACCTCGCTGAAGCGCGTGGCGGTGTCGGTTACGAAGAAACGATCGGATTGCTGGGACACCGTATCGCCAGTGCCCGGCAAGGGCTGGGGCAAGCGCGCGACCAGCTCCAGGGCAACCGCGTCGGCCGAATCGACGAGAGTGACATCGGCGCCGACCACCCGCTGGATTACAGGGGCGAGCAGCGGATAGTGCGTGCAGCCCAGAACGAGCGCGCGGATCCCGGCGGTGGCGAGCGGCGCCAGGTAGTCGCGCGCGATCAACTCGGTGGCGGCATGATCGACCATCCCCTCTTCAGCTAGGGGCACGAAGAGTGGGCAGGCCCGGCATTCGACGATCGCGCTCGGATCGATGCGAGCCGCCGCGAGCCGGTACGCATCGCTCTTGATCGTTCCCACGGTGCCGATCACGCCGAGCGGGTTCCCCTCCGCTGCCCGCAGCCCCTCTCGCACCCCCGGCTCCAAGACCCCGATCACCGGGAAGGGATGTCGGGAACGGAGCTCCTCGATGGCGAGCGCCGACGCGGTGTTGCACGCGACCACGAGAGCGTCGATCCCCTTCTCGGCCAGGAAGTCCCCGTTCTCTTTGCTGAATCGCCGGATCGTTCTGGGGGACTTCGGGCCGTAGGGGACGCGAGCGGTGTCGCCCAGGTAGATGACTCGCCTGCGAGGGAGCAGTGCCATGATAGCGCGCGCAACGGTCAGCCCCCCGACGCCGGAATCGAAAACCCCGATCGTGCTCATCTCAACCGCTCTCGACGCCGATTCGAAGCTCTCGCGACAGATCGACGTGCCCCTGGATCGAGTCCAACTCCCTGCCCTCCACCAACAAACGGACGCCGGTCACGCTAGGGTCGTTCGCCGATATCGACCGGGCGATCGAGCGAAGGGTCAGAATCTCGCCCCGTGTGCCGCCGGTGTGCCCCTCGACCAAATCGGCGCTGAGGTCGAGATATACGACCCCGACGTCGTCGACGAAGACGTGAAGGACGTCGACATCCACGGGCACGGTCCGGGCGAGACCGGAGCGTGATCCCGCCGCCAGCTCCCGAACGATCGATGCCGCCCTGGAGCCCCGATCGTCCGTGCCGGCTACATCGCGCATCTCCGCCACGAGCCCTTCTCCTGATCGATCCGAGAAATAGAGCACCACCGAGCCGACCGGTCGCAGCTCTTCCATCATCTCTCCGGTCTCGGCCGCCGGATCGCCCGCGCCGTGAGCCTCTGAAGCGGCCTCACGCGTTCCCGGCAGCAAGCCCCGCCAGGCGAGGTAGCCCGTCGGCAGGGCCAGGCCAACGACGACCAGAACAAAGGGAGCGATCCATCTGGACCTTCCTTCGGCATCGAGATCACGGGTCATCGGATCGCCTCCTGGTCCGCGGCGCCATAATGACCGATACCGGCGACAATGGCACGGGCGACCTGCTCCCGAAAGGCCGCGGTGCCCAGGAGCGCTTCGTCGGAAGGATGTGAAAGGAAACCGACGTCGACCTCGATGGCCGGCAGATTCGCGCAGCGCAAGAGCGGCAGCGGCGCGTGATTGACCCCGCGGTTGCGCAGCCCCAGCTCGCGCGCTAGCGAAAGCTGCACCGCCCTGGCGACGTCGCGGGAGCGCGCGACGTGTACCGCCTGCGCATCATCCCACGACACAAACTCGATGGTGGCGCTCGATTTCGTCTCTGTGATCCGCCCCCCTCCGAGGCAGTAGATCTCGAACCCCTCCGCGTCGGCCGCCAACGATGAGTTGGCGTGGATCGAAACGAGGAGATCCGCTCCGACGCCGTTGGCGATCTGCGCCCGCTCGACCGTCGTTCGCGTCCGATCTCCATCGCGGGTCAAGACGACCTCGATCTCTCTTCCCCGCAGCAGCTTCGCGGTGCGACGCGCGATGTCCAGCGTCACGGTCGCCTCACGCACACCCTTGCGACCGACCGATCCGGAATCGCGCCCACCATGGCCAGCGTCTAGCACAACGAGCCGAATCGGGCGGATCGTCGCGGCGAATCCGTCGGGCGGATTGGCTGGCGACACGGGATCGTCGGGCGGTGGGCGTAGCGCGTGAGCGATCGAGGTCGGCACCTCTATCTCACGCCGGTCCCCATTCCAGACGAAGCGGTCATCAGTGAGTGCCGAAAGGACCCCAACCACCGCCACGAGCGGAATCCCCGGCTCCCCATCGACGCCGTGGGCGGGGGCGCGAAGGTTCATCGCCTTGCCATCGAGAACCGCATATCGGTTGTCCATCGCGACGCGCAGCTTGTGGGTGCCCTTCCTGAGCACAACCTTGCGCACGTCGGCACGCCAGTAACGCGTGGCGCCGGCGATCCGTGCCAGATCGGAAACCCGCACCAGCTCGATGCCACCCACCCGCGCCGTGGGAAGCTGGTGGAGCAAGCGCAGGGAATCGGCGACCATCGGCTGGACCAGCGCAACGCTAGCCCCCCGTGCCTGGAACACGAGCAAGCTCCCCAATACCGCAAAGAGCATCCGCACCGTCACGACCGTCCTTTCATCCTCGCCGCCTCGCTCGCCGCGTCGCGTTCCTCTTGCCGTCGGCGCTCTTCATGCCGTCGATCGTGGTGCTTCTTGCCGCGCGCCAAGCCGATCTCGACCTTCGCCCAACCGCCCTTGATGTATACGGCGAGCGGCACGACCGTGAGCCCTTTTTCTTCGATCTTGGCACGGAGATTCTCGATCTCCCGGCGGTGAAGGAGCAGTTTTCGAGCTCTCAAAGGGTCGTGGTTGAAACGAGAGGCCTCTTCATAGGGACTGACATGCACTCCGACCAACCACGCCTGGCTCTCATCGACGCGCACGTACCCTTCCCGAAGGCTGACCTTTCCGGCGCGCAACGACTTGATCTCGCTGCCCAGCAGTGCGATGCCGGCTTCGAAGGTCTCCAGTATCTCGTAGTCGTGCCGGGCTTTTCGGTTCCGGGCGATCAGTTTGAAACTTCGTCCCGACAAGGTCTGCACTTCCTAATCGCGCCGGCGGCGCACGAGCACGTCGAGCCGATCGCCTGTACCGTGACGCAGCTCGACGATTTCGTGTCGCGTGGCCTTCGTCCAGTCGATCAGATCTCTCTCGGCCCCGGGATCGTCGGCCAAGAGCCGCACCAGCTCACCCGGCGCAGCCGCCTTGATCGCCTTGGCGATCTCGATGATCGGCACCGGGCAGAGCTCGCCGAGAGTGTCGACGGTCGGGGCATCGAGATTCAGATTCTCCAACGATCCAGATCCTCATCGGAGCACGGTGCGGCGGTCAGCGTGCGCTCCGCGCCGTGCATTTCGACACCGATACACACCGCGGGCTTCCGCTTGCCGTCGCCGTAGCGCGCCGCGAGCGAGGCAGCGACACTCAAATTGCCCTCGGTCGCCTCGCCTTGGAGCAAAGTGAGGGGTCCGCGGAAATCCCGCGCGAAGAGCTTGGTCTCCGATTCGATATGTGTCTCGAGCACCCGGTTCTCCTCTTCGTCGCGACCGACGATCACCTTGGCCCGCTCCCCGATTCGAAAATGGCGCCCAGTGGCCAAAACGATCGCGTCGCGTGCCGTCAAATGGCGCTCGTCCAGATGGTCGAGATAATCGTAGAACTTCCTCGCATAGGCCTCGTCCGCGAGGTAGCAACACCCCCCCGCGGGCGAGGGGTAATCCTCGATGCCAAGCTCACGCGCGAGCTGCATCTGCGGCTTGCGCGAGCGGCCGGTGATCCGACCAAGCCTCTCTCGGTCGACCAGCGCCTCTTTTTCGGCATCGGATGGAGCGCACGAGCGCGCCGTGAGCGGGCGAACGATCTTGCCTTGGAGCCCCGCTGCCGTCTCGATCACTTCCATAGGGTGCCGCCGTTGCGACATCGGCCTCTGTCCCAACACCTCGCCCGTTACGATGAAGTCCGCCCCGACCTCTTCCATGATCTCTCGCGCCTTCTTCAGCATGAAGATGCGACAATCGATGCACGGATTGGCGTTGGCCCCGTAGCCGAAGCGGGGGTTTACGACCATCTCCATATACTCTTTCGATATGTCGACGAGCTCGACCTCGACCCCCACGTCGGCCGCGGCGCGCAGAGCCTCGTTTCGATACGGCTCCCCCTTGCTGTTCTTCCGCCCCTGGCCCCGCTTCGATTCGACCACGCAGAAGCCGGTGTAGAAGTTCACCGCATGCACTTCGATCCCTTGGTCCTTCATCATGCGAAGGGCCAAGGTCGAGTCGAGCCCGCCCGATAGCAGGGCGACGGCTCTGGGAGGGCATTTTTTTTCTTTGGAGCTCAACGTTTTCGGTCTCTTTGTGGGAGGAGAATCGCCAAGGGTACCATAGGGCCATGGCAATTCGAGATACAGAACCCGACCTGACTTCTCGACATAGGAGGACTGCGCACTGACTGCAGCCAACCGTCTTTCCCAGCCAGGCATGCCCAGTGGCTCCGCACCCTCGAAGTTCCCGCCCTGCGTGCCGGCGAAGAGCCGGGTTCCAACGCGCCCCACCTAGCGCAACAATCCTCGAAACCACAGGAGTAGCTGGCCATTTCGAGATTTTCGGAAATCGGCGATCCGCCAGAGATGTGGTGCTGACGGGATGCCAAACGAGCAGACTATTCTCGCGCGGACCCTCAGCAGCTAGACTGAGACCACGAGGACGATCGGAATCTCGGAATTCAAGGCCAAGATTCGCGCGGCCCAACGAGACCGCACGCCGATCATCGTCACGCGCCGCTCGGAAGCGCCGATCGGCGCACCACGGGAGCACTGAAGCAGCAGACCCGAGCGCGAGAGTAGACATGAGGACCGGACTACACCTCGGAACGTCCGGCTACGCCTACAAGGACTGGGTCGGGCCCGTCTATCCGCGTGAGATCCCACAAGCGGAGTGGCTCTCTTTCTACGCTCGGCGCTTCGACACAGTCGAGATCAACTCCACCTACTACCGCGTGGGATCGAAATCGTCTTATGCAGCGATGCGATCGAAAGTCGGCGACGAGTTCGTCTTCAGCGTCAAGGCTCCTGGAGATGTGACGCACGCCAGGCGCGAAGATCCCTTGCCGATTCTCCGTGATTTTTTCGACGCGATCTCTCCACTCGGCCCCGGCCCGGTGCTGCTTCAATTCCCCTTCTCGTTTCACTATACGCCGGCCAACCGGCGCTATCTCTCTCGCTCGCTAGAGGCTTTTGACGCACGCGAGGCCGTCGTCGAAGTGCGTCATGACTCGTGGGTGCGACCTTCGCTGACTGAAGGACTGCGGCGGCGCGGCGTAGCTCTGGCAAGTGTGGATCTGCCGGCACTCCGTGGCTTGCCGCCGCGCGAGGCGGTCGTGACGGCGAATCCGGGCTATCTGCGACTGCACGGGCGGAACACGGAGCGTTGGTGGCGGCACGACCATGCCTGGCAGCGCTACGACTACCGATACCAGGCCGACGAGCTCAAGGAATGGGTGCCGCGCATTCGCCGCATGCTCGAAGAGACCGAGAACGTATTCGTGTACGCCAACAACCACTTCCAGGGGCAAGCCGTGGAGGCTATCGAGCTGATCGAGGGTTTGCTGAGCGATGATTGACGCGCGATAGGGCCGGCCTCTCTGGAGTGTCATTGCTGCAACCGCTGCCGCACGGACCGCCGTCTCCGTCGCCCCAACCCCCACCTCGCCATGTGCGGACGACGCCATGGCCCACAGATCCCGGATGAGATCGGTGTTCTGATCGACGGCACACTCGTCGGGTGTGGAGAGAGCGCCAAGGGCGCGGGTCGAACGGGCCGGAAGAAGAAGGTGCGGCCCAGAGAATGCCCGAGCACGATCACCGAGTACTTCAGTGGATTCCAACTCGCCTGGGCGTATGTGCCACGGCTCGGACTTCCGACTCGAACACGACCAGCGAGAAGAGGACGCGGGGAGATCCATCACCCAAGGTGATTACTTGCGCAAGCTTGCGCGGGAAAATGCACAGAAGTTGATCGTGTTCATCGACGATCGTTTTGGCATCTACTTCACGACCGAATTCGCCCTCTTGCTCGGTCAGCGCAGCAGCACGACCCGTCGCGTATCGACCCCTCCATCGGCATCGAGGCGCACGAGGTAGACGCCCGAGGGAGCGTTTCCGCCGCGCTCGTTATCACCTTGCCATACGAAGCGATGCACACCGGGGCGTAGCGCGCCCTCGTGCAGCATTCGCACGAGACGGCCCGCGACATCGTACACACGGATCGCCGCGGCGGCGGCCCCCAAGGGCAGCTCGACCCCGATCTCGACGCGCGGATTGGCCGGCACGGGAGTCGGATCGAGCAACCGGCCGCGGCCGAGAACGACGTCGATCGAAGGGGAGATTCGGGCGAGCCCGTGTTCGTCCAGGGCCGCGACAGCATATCGAACCAAACCGGCATGACGCGGTGGGAGATCGGAAAACGACCTCTCTCGAGCCGACAGCTCCGCTACGACGGCCCAGGCCGCCGATGGCGGTTGGGCACGCAAGAGACGGTACGCCCGAGCACCCTCGGTATATTCCCAAGAAACCTGTATTCGACTTCCGTCGATCACTCTCCATCTCGGAGCGGGCGGCGCGCCTCCCAAGATCCCCACCGGGCCGCTGACATAGAGCTCCACGAAGAGATCGCCGCCAAGACCGGGCGCCTCGAGCTTCTCCCACTGATCGCTGCCGCAGTCGCGCACCCAATGACGCGGATAGAGCGTGACATCCTGGCTCGCATCGGCTGAGATGGCGTCGCAATCGGGGAAGGGCAGAAGCTGGCGGATGATGACGAAAAGCGTATCGCTGAGCTCGACGCCAAGAGGCAGGGGGACGTCGACGAAACCTGCTGCTCCCGAAGCGCTCACGGCCTTGTGCTCCCCCTCGTCGGCCGGTCCGCCACCCGATCCGGTGCCGAAGATCTCGACCTCGAACTCCTGCGCCTCGGTGTCGGGCCACCCCTCCCAGAACGACACTCGCACGAGCGATGCCTCGGCCCCGGCCAGGGTGTCGGCGAGGAAACGCACCGCCCATTCGCCGGGATCGTAGAGCGCGTACGCGTCGGCGAGCTCACTCGCCTTGAATCCCCCGAGAACCGCATTCGTGTCGCGCTCGGTTGCCGCCAGAACCTCGTCATCGAGCTCGCTCAGGGCGAGCCCAGGCGTCACGACCGCATCGATTCGATGACGCGCCGCGCGGATCGGCGTCCACGACTCCATGCGAACCTCGGTCTGCGAGCCGGCGGGGAAGGAAACGACCGCGGGATCGGGAACGAGGGTGGCGACGACTTGGGAATCCTCGACGCGCGTCACGGTGACTTGCAGATCGCCTTCGATTGCGTCATCGCCTGGATTCGCGACCAGGATCAGCGGGCGATCCGACGCGCCGATGGGCATGGAGTGCTTGGGGGATACGATCTCGAGCACCGCGAGCCCATCCAGATCGCCGGGGCGCGTCATGGTGAGTGCGTCGCCCGCGACCGGCGGGGTGGAGACACTCAGGCCGTCGATGCCGCGGGCATCCGCAATTCCGACCACGTGCTCGGCGAGCTGCGCTGGAAGCTCCATCCAGATCAGCCGGATCTCTCCGCTCGGGAAGATGCGGACCTGAAAGGTGTACGGCCCGGCTCCAACCTCGTCTTCCAGCCCACGCCACTCGGCGACCGCCGAATCGGGGGTGGCGCGGAAGTAGATAGCGCCGCTGCTCCCCAGAGCTAGATCGGCCCAAAGAGGCGCAATGCCGGCATGGGGTTGCACCGGGCAGGGCAACGGAGCCGGCCGATCACCCGCGATCGAGGGCAGATCGTTGCCGAGAAAGCTCAGAAAGCCGTTCACGCCAACGGCCACGCTGTCGTAGCGATCGTAGTAGAAGGGCATCTCGAAGCCCAGAGCGAGCCGCCTCACCACCGCGTCATCGTGCAGCGGATCGAGCGCCCACTGGACACTGTCGACGGGGCTGCCGCCCGGGTCGGGACCGTTCGAGAGGGTGGTGCCGAGAAGATCGACATCCCAACTCGCCTCGCAGGGGTTGCACTCGGTCGCGGTCGCGGGCACCGTGCCGCCGCGGCGGACGATCGGCTGCACGGCGACGATTGACGCGAGCAAGAGCGTCGCCATCATCTCGAGGCGGATCCCAATTGCTGCAAGGCATCGAGGGCGGGCAGAGGAACGTCGCCCCCCACCGGCCATTCGATCCACGCCCTCAGAACCGAGGCGATCTCGCGAGACGCTTTCTTGGAAATGCCCTGCGTGACGCTCGGATCGACGCCGCCAGCGGAGGCCAGACCCCGCAGAACCGCCTGGCCCTGTTGCCCGAGAGCAAAGGTCCGGGCGCGGCCGGGAGCGCACGCCCTGCAGACCGCTCCCCCCGCGGCAGGATCGAGGCTCACGATCTCCTCTCCTCTCTCACAAATGACGCAACGCGCGAGCTCCGGCGCGTGACCGGAGAGCTCCAGAAGTCTCGAGACGAACCACCACAGAAAACCCCTGCCTGTGCGCGCTCGCCTGTCGACGGCGGCCAATCCCGCCGCCAGATGCTCGTAGAGCGCCCCGCCCTCGCCGTAGTGGAGCCTAACCACTTCGATCATGAAGAGGGCTCGGAGCAAGCGCCCCAGGTCGAGTCGAAGCGATCGGTGAGCGTCGATCAGGTCGGCTTGGTGTACGAGGGGAATGCCGCCATCGCCGCCGCCGCGCGGGCGCAAGCTCCAGGCGGTGCGCGAGCAGGTGTCGAGGGCGCCGCCGACTCGCCTGTGGTCGCGGAGGGCGCCGCGAGAATAGACGGTGAGCTTGCCCCGGTTCTCGGTCAGGATCGTCACTAGAAGACTCGTCTCTCCCGAGGGGCGACGGCCGCAGACGATCCCTTCCAGCTCGAGGAGACGCGAGCTCATGGCCGGCCGATCAGCCCAAAAAGGGCGGCCGCCAGCAAGAAGTAGAGCAGCACGCCCAACACATCGTTCGTGGTAGTGATGAAGGGACCGGTCGCCACGGCTGGATCGACGTCGAAGCGCGCGAGAAGGAAGGGCAGCCCGGCCCCCACGATCGCGGCGCAGAGCGCCGTCCCCCACATCGCCAGTCCCACGATCAGCCCGATTCCGGGGTCGCCGAGCCATGCGTGGGCGAAGCCTGCCGCGACGACACCGCATACGGCACCGACGACCAGGCCCACTCTTATCTCGCGCAGAATCGGAGTCCACACACCGGTGAAGGTGTAGTCCCCCACAGTCATGCCTCGGATCACGATCGTAGACGACTGGATCCCAACGTTGCCGCCCAACGCGGCCACGGCGGGCACGAAGAAGGCAAGACCGAGCACCTGCTGAAGAACCGACTCGAAGCGAGACATCAGCACTCCGGAGAGCAGCCCTCCGAAGAGTCCGACCACGACCCAGGGAAGACGCACGCGCGCGATCCGGAGCGCCGAACGTTCCGCGACCTCACGCTCATCCGAGCCGGCCATCCGTAAGATGTCCTCGGTCGCCTCTTCGGCGATGACGTCGATCACATCGTCGAAAGTCACACGCCCCACAAGCCGTTCGGAGTCGTCGACGATCGGAACCGTGACCAGGTTGTACTTGGCCATGATCTGGGCGACCTGCTCCTGGTCTTCGTTCACGGGGCAAGAGACGACCGGTTGCTCCATCAGCTCTTCGATGGGGGTCACCAGGGAGGCGGTTACGAGATTCTGTAGCGGCAGCCTGCCGGCGAGTCGCCCGCCCCCGTCCACGACGTACACCGTAAACACATCGTCGTGGGCCGTCGGAGCCCCCCTCAGGTGCTCGATCACGTCCGCCGCGGAGCTGTCCGCTGGCACGGCCAACACTTCGGGAGTCATGATTCCCCCGGCGGAATCCTCTGGGTAGGAGAGGAGCTCGGCGACGGTCTTCGGCTCCTGGACGTCGAGATCGCCCAAAACCTGCATGCGTTGGTCGCCGCGGAGGTCCCCGATGACATCGGCCGCGTCGTCGGCGGGAAGGGTGTCGACCGCGTCGGCGATCGCCTCGAAGCTCATCTCCTCGAGCACATGCTCACGCGCATGGTCCGGCATCTCGGCCAGCGCTTCTCCGGCGCCCTCGCTTTCCATGGCCGCCAGGAGCCGCGACCCGATCTCGGGCCCGAGCGACTCCACCAATTCGGCCACGTCTTCCGCGTGCAGTGCCGCAATCGCCTCTCTGAGCGCCGGCTTGTCGCCGAGGTTGAGGAGATCGATGATCTCGTCGCGCAAGGGCAGGCTCGGGGTGCGGCGGTCCATGGGGTGAGAGCTTACGCTGGATGTTCGCCGTGGTGGTGTTCGGTGCCGACGCTCTGCGGCGCTCCCTCTCGCCATCGCGAATGCGTGATAGACTTTGGAGGAAGAGGAGAAGATGAGTCCAACAGTGTTTCGAAAAAGAGGCTTCCGGTTCTTCTTCTTCTCCCGAGAAGAGGCGAGACTACATATTCACGTCCATTGCAGCGACGGAGCGACGGAGCGACGGAGAGGCGAAGTTCTGATAGAGGAACACGAAGATGAGATCCTCCGCGCGTGGCGGCAGCATTTCGGATCTTGAGGTCACGAATATCTCCGCGCATAGCATCTGGCTGCTCACGTCCGAGAAGGAGCTCTTTGTACCGTACAGCGACTTCCCGCGGTTCAAAGAGGAACCGGTCGGGAGAATCCTCAACGTCGAAGAGCCGACGAAGGGCCACTACTACTGGCCCGATCTCGACATCGATCTGAGTTTGGAGTGCATCGAGCATCCGGAACGATTTCCGTTGAGGGCTTCGCTCAATCCAGCAGATCGACCCTCAGCAACTGAACCGCCCGATCCGAAGCCTTGAGCACGGTGATTCGCGCGCCCGGCGCCAGCACGACCTCACCCTTGCGAGGTATGCGGCCCATCGTGTCGATGACGTAGCCGCCGAGGGTCTCGTACTGCCCTTCCGGAAGCTCGAGTCCGACTCGATCTTCCAGATCATCGAGTTCGATCTGGCCGCTCGCGGTCCACGCCCGCTCATCGATCGGGCGCAGAAGATCGTCGGGCGCATCGTGCTCGTCTCGAATGTCGCCGACCAGGAGCTCCAGCAGATCTTCGAGTGTCACGATCCCCTCGGTGCCCCCGTGCTCGTCGAGGACCACGGCGAGATGCTCCTTTCGCCCTCTTAGCTCTTCGAGCAGCTCGTCCGCCTTCTTCTGCTCAGGGACGTAGAGAACGGAACGCAGATGGGATTCCAGTCGAATCGGGCCTTTTCTCGAAGCGAGCAAGATGTCGCGCGCGTGCACTACTCCGATCATATGGTCGACGTCGTCTTTGAAGACCGGAATGCGCGAGAATCGGCCGCTTGAGATCACTTCCAGGATCTCCTCCTCCGCCGAATCGACGTCGAGGCAGACCATTCGCGTTCGCGGCGTCCAGGCTTCTCGCACCGTCGTGCTGCCGAAATCGAGGATCCCCGAGATGATCTTGTCTTCTTCGTCGGGTGCCCCATCCTCTTCCGGGCCTCGCAAGAGATCGAGCACATCTTCGCGCCGCAGCGCGAAACGCGCCGTTCCGCTCGGAAGGCGAAAGGTGCTCTGAACGCGCCCAGAGATGCGCCCCACGATCCAGGCAATCGGCCGCAGCACCCAGTGGGCGGCGCGCAGGGGCCTGATCGCGATCAGCGCGGTGCGGTTCGGGTAACGTCGAGCCAGCGACTTGGGGATGATCTCCGCGAAGACAAGCAACGCAGGAGTCACAAGGAGCACGTTCAGCGCGTCGATCACGCCATCGAGCTCTCCGCCCGCGAGCTTCCGCTCCAGAAGAAAGCCCACGAGCGCGGTCGCCGCAACGATCGCGATGTTGTTGCCGACCAGAGTCGTCGTAAGGAAACGATCGGGCTCGGCCGTGAATACCTCGACCGACCGAGCGGCTTCGGCGCGATGTCCTTGCCCCTCGGACCATGTCCGGATCCGCAGCCGGTTGAGCGTGGTGAACGCCGTCTCGGTGCCGGCAAAGAAGAACGAGCACGCGAAAGCCAGCGCGATCAACGCCGCCACGATCACGGTGCACCCCCTTCGGTCTTCCGTGAATCGACGACGTCGCCGCTCTCGGGCACTGTGACTCGTACCCGCCTGATCCGGTTCCGCACCACCTTCTCTACCGAGAGTGTGATGCCTCGCTCGTTCAGAATTCGCCCGGCTTTGGGAATGTCCCCGATCCGATCGAGAATCAACCCTCCGACAGTGTCGTAGGTTTCTCCCTCGAGGTCGACACCCACCAGCTCCGAGAGATCGTTCACGCTCATCCGCCCATCGGCAATGATCGTTCCGTCGCCGAGTCGCTCGTGCAGCGTCTCTTCTTCGTCGTGTTCGTCCCAGATCTCGCCTACGAGCTCCTCCACTATGTCTTCGAGCGTGACCAACCCCGATGTACCTCCGTACTCATCCACGACGACGGCCATCTGCGAGCTCCAGCCCTTCATGGCTTGCAGCAGGTCGATGATGCTCATCGCCTCCGGCACAAAATGGGCTCGACGGATCGCCCCCTCGAGCACGAACTCCTCTTCCTTGTGAATGAACTGAAGCAAGTCCTTGGCGTGCAATACACCGATGATCTGATCAACGCTATCTCGATATACCGGCAGGCGAGAGAGGCGAAAGTCGTCTATCATGTCGAGCGCTTCGGCGTGGGAAGCGCTCACATCGAGCGCCTTCATGTCGGGGCGGGGAACCATGATCTCTCGAGTGAGAGTCTCCGAAAGCTCGACCGCCGAGTCGATCAGCTCACGCTCGTCGGAATCGATGAGCCCTTCTTCGTCGCTGACCTTGAGAAGCGTGCGGATCTCTTCCGGCGACGACATCGCGCTGGGGCCGCCGATCAGCCTCCCGAGCCTGGTCAGTCGATGGAGTACCCCGATCAGCGGCGAGCAGATCCGGAAAAAGGCGTGAACAAAGAAGGCGGTCTTCAGGGCGAAGCGGCGCGCGTTCGAGAACGCCATCGATTTCGGGGTGACTTCACCGACTACTAGCAACACAAGCGGCATCATGACGACCGTAGTCACGACACCGACCCACAGAGGCAAATCGCCCAGCTCACAGGCCGCCAAAGCAAGCCCAACGGCAACCGACGAGGCCGCCACGTTGACCAGTGTGTTGCCCAGAAGCACGCCCACCAGAAAGCGGGTGGGGTCGCGTCGCAACTCCGCTACCGCCCTACCGCGCGCTCCTTCCCCGTCGGGAAGACGATCCACATCGGAAGACGACAAAGAGATGATCGCTGTCTCGGATCCACTGAAGATCGCGCTCAGCCCGAGCAGAACGACAACCGCGCATGCGCTGAACAGAAGTGAAGCAATCTCCGTCACTGTGCCCCGTTCCTCCAAACGTCCCGGTAGCGGCTCTCCAGCGGCTCCATGATCAGAGCATCTTCGCTTCGCATATGGTCGTAGCCGAGCAAATGCAGCGCGCCGTGAATCACCAGGCGCGCGAGCTCCGCATCGAGCGATGTGCCGGCATTTCGAGCCTGCTCGGCGGCCCTGTGCAACGATACGTATATTTCACCCAGCAACGTATCGTCCGGGGCACGCGCTCCGTTCATCAAGGGGAATGAAAGAACGTCTGTCGTGCCTTTCTTTCCGCGATAGGTGTCGTTGAGGCGGGTGAGCAGGTCGTCGCTTCCGAGAACGACATCGATCGTGAACTCGCAATCCCCCTTCTCACCCGAAATCACGAGATCCAGAGCGCGCTCCACATCTCGCGTGTCGATCTCATCGCCGCTTACACTTGCATCTGAGGCCAAGTGGATCGCCATCAAGACACGCCTCGCTCCGCCATATCGGAGTCGTCCTCGCCGCCGCGGCGGTCCTGGCCACGCTTCGAAGGCGCGCGGCTCGGTTCCTTCATCCTCTGCTCTTCGGTCTCGGGGTAGGCGACTCTCTGATGGAATGCGCCGTTGAGAATCGGTGAGAAGGCCTCACCGATCCGCCGCAAGTCATCGAGTGTGAGACCGGAGTTGTCGAGCTGCCCATTCAAGAACTTGTCGCGGATGCTTTTCTGGACCATCTGCCCCAGCTTCAGCGGAGTCGGGTCGTCGAGAGAGCGAGACGCCGCCTCGACCGTGTCGGCGATCATCACGATCGCGGTTTCGCGGCTGTGGGGCTTGGGGCCAGGATAACGGTAGTCGTCCATGCGAACCTCACCGAGAGATGTCGCGGAAACCGCCTTGTTGTAAAAATAGGAGATGACACTCGTTCCGTGGTGCTCCGGGATGAAGTCGATAATCGCCTGTGGCAGCCTATTCTGCTTCGCCATCTCGATGCCCTCTTTGATGTGGTTCTGTATCACCAAGACCGACATCGAGGGGGCGAGCTGATCGTGTTTGTTCACAGATCCAAACTGATTCTCGATGAAGTACTCCGATTTCGACATCTTTCCGACATCGTGATAGTAAGCCCCGACTCGGGCAAGCAGCGGGTTCGCGTCGATGCTCGTCGCGGCCGCCTCGGCCAGATTGGCCATCATCATCGAGTGATGGAACGAGCCCGGCGCGCGAACAGCGAGCTGTCTCAGAAGGGGGTGGTTGAGATCGGAGTATTCATTCAGCGTCAAATCGGTTGTCAGCCCGAAGAAGCGTTCGAACGCCGGCAGCAGGAAGAGCGAGACCATGAAAGAGATCAGAATCGCCCCGCTCTGGCCGATGACACGCTCGAAAGTCCGCTCCAGAGCCACTCCGTACACCTGATCCGCGAAAACGACCGTCACGACGCCGACACCGATAACGGCGAGTATGGATCGATAGTAAGAGGATCGCTTACGAATATTCTCGAGAGCGAATATCGTCGCGAGAGAGACGATGAGCGCCGTCAGAGAGAAAAGCGCCGAGCCCGCGCTGTACGACGCGACCACGAAAACCGTGACCACCGCCAGCACAATCGCCACGTGCGCATCCAAGAGAATAGTCGCCAACACCGCGCCGATCATCACGGGTGCCGCCACATCTTCGAGGAATCCCGCGGCGACTACGGTGGCGGATGGCAGCGCAGCGATGAGAATCAGTATTCCTACCAGGATCTCCTTCTTCAGATCTTCCGCGATATCGGGCCGATAGCGCCAAACATACGCCCCGACGCATGAGATGAGCAGAGCGAACACCCCGGCGTGAACCAAGATCCCATGCAGTCGGTCCAGTAGTGCCGCCGACGCCGATGGTCCCGTGGTCGCGTTGCGAAAGGCGATCAGCTTCTTTGCCTGCAAAGATGTCACGACTTCGTGAGCCCGCACGATCCTCTCGCCCCGCCGCACCCCGGCTATGGTCCTCGAGATCTCTGCCTCCGCCGCGCGAGCCCGCCGACCCGATTCCTCCTCGTCCAAGATCAGATTCGGCTCGACGATCGCACTGACCAACGTGGCGACCAGGTGCTGCTCATCCGGATCGGATGTCAGCTGAGCGACCCAATTGGCGACCTCGTTGACCCACCGATCCGCGCGGATCACCTCGGCCCCATCGACCGCCATCTCTCTGCCGGCGCGCTGAATCACCGCCGGGCGATCGGCCCGATCGAAATGCGCATCGGCAACGCCATGATCGAAGAGCCTCTCGACGAGTCGATCCACTTGCCGGCGCAGGCGTTTGGCGCTGGAAGACGGGCCGGAGAATCTCGCGAGCTCCTCGCCCGAGAGCCCGAAGCTCCACCTGCGAGAGAGCTCCAAAGCATCGGATTGCCCACCGTCGAGATCGTCGTAGAAGGCATCGAGAACAGCGCGACGTTCGATCTCGACGCTCTCTCGGTGCACCAGAACAACCGGCGCGGCCGATCTCGCGGCCCGGCGCTCGGCGGCCATTGTCTGAGCGTCCCGTTCGACAACGAAGTCCAGGGTAGCGATCACTTCTCGATCGGAAACCTCGCCCGCGGCGAAGAGCGGGTGTACCTGAACGGCTCCGGTGTGAGGATGGGCCGCCACCAACAGGGCAACGACGACAAGGGCGATTCCAAAGGACGCCCAAACAGTCCGCGTTGCGACGGGCGAATCGGCGCGCACGGCACCTCTCGCCCGCCGCCGGGGTCTTGGCGGTTTCGAGCGGCTTGTCATGCGGTGAATCTCATCCCCGGTCCAGATCTCTCAGTCATCGAACTCGGTCAGCCCCGAGAACTCGGCGTTCTCGCTTTGTCCATCACGATCGTAGGCCACGAGGATCTTGCGCACCAGCGCGTGGCGAACCACATCGGATTCACCGAACTCCACTACGGCTATACCTGGTATATCGGAGAGGATCTTGCGCGCGTGAATCAAGCCCGACTTGCTTCGATCGTCGAGGTCGACCTGAGTCACGTCGCCGGTGAGCACCGCCTTCGCCCGATTGCCCAGGCGCGTCAGGAACATCTTGATCTGCAACCGCGTGGCGTTCTGTCCCTCATCGAGGATGATGAAGCAGCGATTCAAGGTCCGCCCCCTCATATAGGCCAGGGGAACCACCTCGATCGTTCCGTTCTCCATAAGACGATTGACCCGATCGGGCTGCATCATGTCGCCCAGCGCATCGTAGAGAGGGCGCAGATAGGGATCGACCTTGTCTCGAAGATCGCCCGGCAGGTAGCCCAGCGACTCACCGGCCTCGACCGCCGGCCGGGTCAGAATGATCCGCTCCACCTCGCCGCGCGTCAAGGCCTCGACCGCGCAAGCCACTGCCAAATAGGTCTTTCCCGTGCCGGCTGGGCCAATAGCCAGCGAGACATCATGGGAGCGGATCGCCTCGACGTAGGCCTGCTGCGTGACCGTCTTTGGGACGACGGTGCGCGTGCCCGCCGTGGGGCGCAGGGGTTCCGACCCGTCGACCAGCCTCGAAAGCTCGGGCGTCCGGCGGTCGCGGATCATCTCGATCGCATAGCGCACCCGCTGGCGCGAAAGGGGAGTTCCGGCCGAGATCAGCTCAACGAGGTGCTCTACCACGGCGTGGACCTCGGCCACCTCGTCACCCTCGCCCTGAACCAGTATCTCGTTGCCCCGCGCTGAGATATTGGCCTCGAACTCCGCGTCGATTTGCTTCAGGTAGATGTCGCGGCTACCGAGCAGCTCGATCGGCGGCACCGAGTCCAACCGTATGCGCGCGATTCGCGGCGTCGAGTCGGCGGCGTCTTTCAGCTCCGGCGCGTTCTGGTTCCTACCCACTGAAGTAGTCCGGGGTCAGGGTTGGCTCTCTTCTGGAGTTCTCTTGGATCCCATGTCGTTCTCGTCGATTCTCATTCTTCAATGCCCCCCCTCTTGCGGCTCTGCAGATCCGCCTTCTATTCTATACGGGTACATATAGCAGCGCCCGAGCGGGTTGTCAAAAAGGGAGCGCACCCACGCGTCGACCCGGTCCACCCCCTCGACGGGAAGCGCGCACCGGCAAGACCGTTTTGGTCCACCGATTGCTCGAAATCGCTGCGAAAGACGTTCCGGGAGACCTACCAGTCGTACTTGGACCAAGCCCGGTGAATCTCCCCATTGAGCGAGGCTCGGTCCTGGTGCTGGGGGCGGTCGCGGCCTACCTGATCCGGGCGCGCGCGGTCACTCCTACGCCAGTGCCGGATTTCATATCTGGTTAGTCTTCGCGTACAGCTGATGTGAGACGCGCCCAGCACGGTCGCTTCTAGCGCAAAAAGTGCGGAAAGTTCGGCCCGAGCGGAGCGGCGGGGTTTGCCTGGCTCTGAAAGACGGAGGTCCGCTTGCCAGTGTGCTGTCCCCGGTGGTTTCATTTCTGTGTCCGGGCGCCGGAGCCCTCTTGAGCCCCGATCGAAACGATGTAACTCTGGTGCCGTCGGCCTCGATCCCCCACGCCCCGGAGTCACACGTGCGTTCTCCTAGCTTTTTCGCGCTCCTGCTCGGTTCGGTGATCGCGACCCCTTCCGCCGCGGCCTACGTCGATGGGAACGCGCCGCGTCGCCCCGCCGACACCGAGTGGGCACGCCGTATCCGCCACAACCACCGCGTTGTCCGCGCCGCGCATGCTCGCCGCGCCGCATCCGTGCCGCTCGCCCCTCGTCCCGAGCTTCCGATCCTGAGCCCGCCGCCCGATCCTTCGCAGGAGAGCTACGACGTGCTGCATTATGTCCTCGACATCGACATTGATCCTTGGAATGCGGATCGAGTCATCGATGGCACGGTCGAGCTGAGCTTCGAGCCGGTCGGCCCCACGGTTTATGAGATCGAGCTCGATCTCGCCGACAACATGAGCGTGAGCGGGGTGGACAGAACCGGTTTTGGTGCTCAACCCTTCGATCATGCGGGCGATCGCCTCGCCCTTGCCCTCGACCCGCCCCTTCACGCTGGCGAGGTTGCCACGATCGCTGTTCATTACCACGGAACACCGATCCCCGAAGGATTCGGCGGATTCGGCATCTACTGGGATCGCACCCCCCCCGTGGTCTGGACACTTTCAGAGGCCGAAGAGGCGCGAGCATGGTGGCCATGCAAAGACCGTCCCGACGACAAGGCGACCGCCGATATCTCTATCACTATGGATACTCTTTTCACGGTCGGATCGAACGGTCTGCTGCAATCGATCATCGACAACGGCGACGGAAGCGCCACGCACAGTTGGTCGATCGGCTACCAGATCCCTTCATATCTCGTGGCGATCACGGCTACCGATTTCGTGCTGATCGAAGATTCCTACGAGCTTTTGGCCGGTGGGACCTTGCCGCTGACCTACTACACTTGGCCGGAAACCGTCGCGGAAGCGACCGAGGACGTGACAGTGATTCCGGGCATGTTGGCGATCTTCGAGGCGGAGTGGGGCGACTATCCCTACGCGCAAGAGAAATACGGTCATGCCGAGTTTCCATGGGGCGGAGCAATGGAGCACGCGACGCTGACGAGTTACGGATCGGGCCTCTACACGGGCACGCATTACTTCGACTGGATCGTCGCGCATGAGCTCGCGCATCAGTGGTGGGGCGATCTCGTTACCTGTGGTACTTGGGCCGATATCTGGCTGAACGAGGGGTTCGCGACCTGGGGCGAGGCAATCTGGGTCGAAGGTTTGCAGGGTGAAAGCGCCTACTTGGACTATATGCAGGCAACGGCGCGGCCTTCGTTCGCCGGCTCGATCTACGCACCTGACTACACTTTCAACAGCACGGTTTATGACAAGGGGGCGTGGGTGCTACATATGCTGCGAGGGATCGTGGGGCGAGAGACGACTGTCGAGATCTTGCGGAGCTGGGGCGAGACCTATGCTCACGATTCCGCCGTCACCGCGCAGTTCACCGAACTGTCTGCGACGGTCGCTGGCGAGAATCTGGACTGGTTCTTCGATCCGTGGCTCTACGAGCCAGGACGACCCAGCTACGACTATATCGTCGATCTGACGGCTTTGCCGGGCGACTCGACGCGGGTGGAGTTGGAGATCAGGCAGACGCAGAACGGAGTCAATCCTTACCGCATGCCGATCACTCTGCGCCTCGATCGTTCCGGCTCTCCGGACCTGTTCACGACGGTCGTTGACAGTGCTACGGTGCAACAATTCCTCTTCGACGTAGACGGCACGGTTACGGCGCTCGAGCCGGATCCGGACGGATATATACTGGCGAACTTTCGCAAGATCACGCTGCCTGTCGAGCGACGTTCTCAGCTTTTCAGCCCCGATTCTCGCGAACCGCGGACCCACCATAGAGCGGCCAATGCCCGACTGGCACGGTCGATTTTTCGGTAGACGGGGATGCCGTTGCGCTGAAGCATGAGCACGCTCGGATCGTAGAGGCGTCCCGAATCAACTGCTCCGACTATCGGTTTGTCGATCGACTGAAAAGTGCGGATCAGGCGGGCAGGGACCGATTCCATCGCGAATACGTTTTCGCGATGTGTACCGCTGAGATCGGGGGCGAGAATGTCGAGAGCCGGCGTGGCCGGAATCGCCGATACGATGATCATGTCAACACCATCGTGTTTATCGCGCCCGCCGCATTGATCATGTGCGAGGCGTACTCCCCCCATTCCGGATGGTGTATGCGCACAAGCACGTAGGTGACGATGAGTCCCCCGAAGATGGCCACTTCGGAAGCGAGGAACCACCAGATCGCCAAACGCGAGTTCGGCAAGTCCGTGGCGGCAACGGCCGGTCTCTCGATGATCGCTGGAGTGGACACGTTTCAGCTCACTGATTCGAAGGGTGCGGCGCCGGACTCCGGCGCTTCTACGGGGGGCTCGAATTGCGGAACCCAATCGGGTCCATCGCCTGGGGGACTGTAGACGTAAGGGCCGCGGTAGGCGATCTGCGGTTCGTCGAAGTTTCCATGGGGCGGCGGAGATGCCGTCGCCCATTCCAACGTTGTCGCCTGCCAGGGATTCCTACCGGCCGGCTTTCCTCGGGCCATGCTGACAAAGAAGTTGTATACGAATGGCACCTGCGAAACCAGCAAACCGATGACACCTATAGTCGAGAGAACTTGCAGGCCCTGTCCGTCCCGCAGAAACTCGAAAGTCTGGGGGTTGGCGATCCGCCTATGGTGCCCCATCATGCCCAGCGCGAATTGCGGAATGAAGGTCAAATTGAAGAAGATGAAAGTACCGGCGAAGTGCACCACAGAGCTCCGCGCAAGCGATTTCGTACTGCCCGTCGGTGGACTCGAGCTGAAAGCGAACAACACGATCCCGCGGAACGTGAAGATCGGTGATCGCCTCGATGTCGTCTCCCGTATCGAGCTCGCCATCGGGGCCGGCATAGGTGAGCGTCCAGACAAACTGCCGGCCGGTCACCCGTATGAGCAGATCGGGTTCCGGTAGCTCCAGCTTCACTTCATCCCAGACTGAAGCGCTCCGGGCCTCGATGCCGATGTCACAGATCGTTACAAGCAGGGCGGGAACCAGCACCCACGCGTTGGCTCGCCACGTATTCGCCGGAAGCCGTGCCGCGCGCTTCCCCCCACGCCGGCGATAGCGGACCACAGATAGACCAAGACCGCCTCGGTGGCGACGAGCCAGGCGAGAATGATCCGCCAGATGTAGCTGATCACTCCATCGATCTCTCCGCCGAAGCTGGAGATGTTCTCAGGCAAGAAGTCGAGCATCTGACCTTCCGGTGGCTCGTTTCGAGCCATTTGCTGATCACCGGCGAGCCGAGGTGATTGATCAGGATCAATGATTACGATCAATGATCCGCGTGCTAAGCAGAGCCGCTCCGCAAGTCAACCCCTTCTTTAGTCGGTGCTCGGTCGATCGGGGAGAGGGCGAACCCAATAAGTGGACGCCGGCGTCCCCCTGCAAGGGCAGAAGGGCAAGGATGCGGGCCTCTATCTGTTGCGTATCAACGAGTACCGCGTTGGCACGCTCCCTGCATTGCGTGGGCCCTTGGTCGGCCTATGTCGGCATCACACCAATGCGCGGTTCCCGTCATCGCCAATCAGCCGGCGATCGACGATTGCGCGAGCCGCATGATCGAAAAGAGGAAGAACATGAAACGAGCTATCGGAGCACTGAGCACGACCTTGGCTGCGGGCCTGACTCTTGGAGGATGCGGAGAAGGCCTGCTGGGCGACTCCATCGACGACCGGATCCGCGACGCCATCAGCGACGATGGGGCGTCCGGCATAGCGCTGAGCTGGGATGCGGACCAGAGCCCGGATCTGGCGATCTCCACCGAGGGCATCGCGTCGTTCGGGCGAAGCTACGACGATGTGTCTACCGACTACTCCATTCAAAGAGAGGGAGATCGCGCCGATGCCGAGGTGTTGCGGAGTGCTTCGGGAGAGCTCGAAGTCGTCCTCGAGGATGGATCGACTTACAGCAAGCGGATTCCGAACGACGTCGCGTCGCGCAATGTCGTGGCCAGAGAGAATGCCGGCGGCAAATGGAACTTGGATCAGGTGTCGGTTTACGAAGGCAGATCGGAAGACGGGGAGACCGAGATCGTGCAAGTGACCGTGAGTTGGAGCGAGAACACGGTTGTCTTCGACGATCTGGCGGAGCTCCACGATGTCGAGATCCTGACCTTTGCACCCGGTGAGGAGATCACGGTCACGGTCCAGGCGAACGACTCCGACGTGATCGGCGTGATCCACCAGCTCACCGCCGACGTGAAACCGCTCTCACAGAAACTGCTCGATCCGATCAACGCGACCGAGGTGCGAAAGGTCTACAACGCGCCAGACGAAGCAGGGCTCTACTTCACATACGTCGATCTCTTCGATCACGAAGCGATCACCGACGAAACGGCGCCGTACTCCGCGGCGGCTTGGGGGATGCCCTACCACGTCGAGCCGTAATTCGTAGTAGTTCGGAGCAATGGGCTCGCGAAGTTGTTTCTTCGCGGGCCCTTTGTTGTGTACGGTCGACTTGAGTCCGACTGGGAGATGCGATCCTCAAAGACCATCCTCCAGCCCACTTTGTCGCGACGACAGGAGTATTCACTCATGGCCACGCTACGCGCCCTCTCAGCCCTTCGCCCCGATCCCGAGCACGCGGCCGCCGTGGCGAGCGTTCCGTACGATGTCGTCGATACAGGGGAGGCCCGCGCCCTGGCCGCCGGCAACGAGCTGAGCTTCCTTCACGTCGTTCGCCCCGAGATATGTCTCCCGGAGGGAACGGATCCGTACGACGAATCGGTATACGCGCAAGCGCGCACGAGCCTGGATCGGCTGGTCGCCGCGGGAGCACTGGTTCAAGACGAGGAACGTGCACTCTATGTCTATCGTCAGGAGATGGGCTCGCACAGCCAAGTCGGAGTCGTCGGCTGTTGCTCGGTCGACGAGTACGACAACAACACGATCAAGAAACATGAGACGACACGGCCGGAGAAAGAGAACGATCGCACTCGGCACCTGCTCTCTCTGAGCGCGCACGCCGGGCCGGTATTCCTCACATACCGCGGTGAGCATGCTATCGATCGCCTGGTGAAAGATGTGATCGAGTCCACCGAGCCGATCTATGACTTCGTGGCACCCGACCGCATCGGCCACACGGTCTGGCGCGTCGTCGATGCCGAGCCTTTCGAGCGGGCATTCGATCTGGTTCCCTCCCTCTATGTCGCCGACGGCCACCATCGGGCGGCCTCCGCGAGTCGCCTTCGCGGGGTCGACAGTGCGGATGGGAGCGATCGCGAGTGCGACCGATTCCTCGCCGTTCTCTTCCCGGCCGAACAGCTCCGAATCCTGGCCTACAATCGCGTCGTCCACGATCTGGCCAAGCACACTCCCGGCGAACTCCTAACGAAGATCGCGGCTGTGTTCGAGATCGCTGAAGGCGCCGAACCCATCCCGCCCCGCCGGGGGTGCTTCTCCGTCTATTTGGAGGGTCGTTGGTACGGTCTGCGGGCACCGGAGTCCGCGTTGATGGACCCCGATGCGGTGGACTCACTCGATGCCGCGATCCTTCAATCCACCGTGTTGGGACCGCTACTCGACATCTGCGACCCTCGAACATCAGACCGGATCGACTTCGTGGGAGGGATCAGAGGCACGACCGAGCTTCAAAGAAGAGTGGACCGTCGTGGGTCGGGGATAGCATTCTCGCTCCATCCCCTCAGCGTTGAACAACTGATGGCGGTCGCCGACGCGGGCAGGGTCCTTCCCCCGAAATCGACTTGGTTCGAGCCCAAGCTCCGATCGGGCTTGATCGTCCACCCTTTCTGAGATGCAACCCCCCGGCCGCGACGGCCTGGAAGGACGAACATGAGGATCCTTTTGGCGGACAAGTTTCCCGAGACCGGACTCGAGGCGCTACGCTCGCTCGGCTGCGACGTAACCTGCGATCCGGAGCTCAGCGGTGATCCTCTGAAGGAAGCGTTGGCGGGCGAGGACCCCGACGTGCTCATCGTGCGCAGCACGCGCGTGGAGGAGGCTCATTTGGACGGAGCGTCGAAGCTCAGTCTGATCGTCCGCGCGGGCGCGGGATTCAACACCATCGATGTCGCCGCTGCCTCCGCCCGAGGGATCTACGTGGCGAACTGCCCCGGGAAAAACGCGGCCGCGGTCGCCGAGCTCGCCTTCGCACACCTGCTGTCGATCGATCGGCGATTGGTCGATGGTGCGCTAGAGCTCCGCGAAGGGCGCTGGAACAAGAAGGAGTTCGCGAAGGCCGCGGGGATCAAAGGCAAGACCCTCGGCCTTGTCGGACTCGGCAATATCGGCAGCGAGATGATCCCTCGCGCCAAAGCTTTCGGAATGAAGGTCGTGGCCTGGAGTCGGTCCCTGACGCCGGAGAGAGCTGAGAAGTGCGGGGTGGAGCGGGCGGATTCGCCCGAAGAGGTCGCCAGGCGCTGCGACGTAATGAGCATCCATCTCGCACTGAACGACGAGACGCGCGGCCTGATCGATGAGAGGATTCTGGGCGCGCTCTCACCAGGAGCCCTCGTCATCAACACGGCGCGCGCCGAGCTTCTGGATCAGCGCGCGCTGGAAGGTCATCTTCGGTCGGGGCGCCTGCGAGTCGCGCTCGACGTCTTCGAGGGAGAGCCGTCCGCCAAGTCCGGCGCGATCGACTCTTCTCTCTTTCGTCTCTCCGGCGTGCAGGGGAGCCACCACATTGGGGCGTCCACGACTCAGGCCCAGGACGCTGTCGCCGCCGAGGCGGTGCGGATCGTGCGGGCCATGATGGAAGATAGCGACGTTCCCAACTGCGTGAACCTGGCGAGCCATAGCGCGGCTTCACACTTGATCGTGGTTCGTCATCGCGATCGAGTCGGCGTTCTGGCCGGTGTGCTAGATCGCCTCCGCGCCGCACGGATCAATGTTCAGCAGATGGAAAACGTCGTCTTCTTGGGGGGCGAGTCGGCGGTCGCGCGTATCGAGCTCGATCGGGACCCCGGAGCCGAGACCTTGAGTGAGATCGGTGCGAATGAGCATGTGCTCGCGGCCGATGTCAACACGCTCGACCACTGAGCGACTGGAGAAGCAAGCAATGACAAAACGAGCCATCAATTTCAGCGCCGGCCCGGCAACCTTGCCACTCCCCGTTCTCGAGGAGGCCCAGCGAGATCTCGTTGACTACCGAGGAACGGGAATGAGTGTGATGGAAATGAGCCATCGTTCACCGGCCTACGACGAGATTCACAGGGGAACCGTCGCAACACTTCGGCGGCTGCTGGGAGCGGGAGACGATCACGACGTTCTTTTCCTGCAGGGGGGCGCTAGCCTCCAGTTCTCGATGGTGCCGATGAATCTGATGCTCCCAGCGCGCAGGGCCGACTATGTCGATACCGGCGCTTGGTCGACGAAGGCGATCGCGGAAGCCCGCAAGATTGGAGAAATTCGTGTCTCGGGCACCTCCAGGGAGGAAGACTACGTCAGGATCCCTCGCCAAGACGAGCTCGATTTCGACGCATCGGCAGACTACGTCCACATCACGACCAACAACACTATTTATGGGACCGGGTGGAGCTACATCCCGGAAACCGGCTCGGTTCCGCTGGTAGCCGACGTGTCATCGGACATCTTGTCGAAACCGATCGATATGACCCGATTCGGATTGATCTACGCCGGGGCGCAGAAGAACTTGGGCCCGGCGGGAGTGTCGCTGGTGATCATAAGGAAGGACCTGCTGGACAGAGCCCCAAAAGAGATCGGGTCGATGTTGCGGTACAGCACCCATGCGGAGAAGAGGTCGCTCTACAACACTCCGGCCTGCTGGGCGATCTACATAGTGGGCCTCGTTGCCCGCTGGGTGGCGAGTCAGGGCGGACTGGAGCCGATGCACCGGGCCAACGAAGAGAAGGCCCGCCTCGTCTACGACATCCTCGACCGGGGGGCTTTCTACAGGGGAACCGTGGAGAAAGGGAGCCGCTCGCTGATGAACATCCCCTTCCGTCTGCCGACCGAAGAGCTGGAGGGGCGCTTCATCGCCGAATCATCCGCCGAGGGCATGACCAACCTCAAGGGCCATCGATCGGTGGGCGGAATTCGGGCGTCGATCTACAATGCGATGCCGCGCTCAGGGGTCGAGGCGTTGGTCGCTTTCATGCGAGAGTTCGAGCGGAGGTGCGGATAGCCTCGGACATCGTTAGGATTGGGCATGCAATTCTCGGTTCTGCGCTCGGACGAGACTCGACATCCCCTCACCGAAGAGATCGGCGACGGTCCGCGGGTGGTGTCGGTCGCGCGCGGGTGGAATTCTCCGTCCCATCGCCTGGACGGCCGATCGCTGTGGCCGAACCGAATCTTCGCCGCGGCGGTCCTGATCGCTTGCGCGCCTCTTCTGTTGGCCATCGCGGTAGCGATCAAGATCGAGACCCCGAGTGCACCGATCATCTTCCGGCAGTGGAGAACCGGCCTGGGTGGTCGGCGTTTCAAGATGTGGAAGTTCAGAACGATGGTCCCTGAGGCGGAGAGCGCGAAGACGGCGCTCGCGCATCTGAGCCTTGTGGCCTGGCCCGATTTCAAGGTGCCGGGCGATCCGCGCATCACTCGCGTCGGAGGGGTTCTCCGGCGCTTCGCCATCGATGAGCTTCCGAACTTCGTCAATGTGCTCAGGGGCGACATGAAGGTCGTCGGCCCGCGACCCACTTCATTCCCCGCCAGCAGCTACGCGCCGTGGCAGCGGGCGCGGCTACGAGTTCCGCCCGGGGTCACCGGGGCATGGCAGGTCGCCCCTGATCGCGAGGAGGGATTCGACGCGAGGGTTGCACACGATCTGCGCTATATCGCTATCCGCGATCTCGGGACCGACCTCCGGATCGTGGCCGCCACGATTCCGGCCGTCCTTCGGCGACGCTCGGCGTACTAGAACGAGCCGGTGACGCCTCAGAGATCCCCCCGGCCCAGCCGCCAGCACATGCGGCAGCTCAAGTGGTTGCAGTACTCAGGCATCGGAACGGTGTGGGCGCTCTTCGTGCTCTCGTGCCTGGTGGGCGCGTGGATGGGAGACATCTCTTGGTGGATCGCGCTCGGCCTCGGTGCATTCGCAACGCTCTTGCTCGATCGGGTTACCCGTGCGGTCATGGTGCAGACCGACGCCGTGAAGGTCCCGGTCTTGATGTACCACAGCGTGGCGCCCGAGTTCGACCTCGTGCCGGCTCCCGGTCTATCGGTCCGCCCGGAGATCTTCTCCGCTCATCTGCAGCTCTTCCAAGAAGAGGGGTACACGACCCACACTCTGTCTGAGCTGCGCGGGCATCTCACGGGCGAGGAGCAACTGCACGGAAGACCGCTCGTCATCACTTTCGACGACGGTTATCTAGACAACTACTTTCACGCTTTCCCTCTGCTCCGTCGCTACAACGCCAAAGCGACCATTTTCGTCGCCGCCGATTTCGTGGAAGACACACGCACTCTTCGCAAGCGGCCTAGCGCCGATGATCAGAGCCACGGAGCCTACTTGGGTTGGCCTGAAATCCGAGAGATGGTCGAGTCGGGGCTCGTCGAGATCGAATCCCATGCTGCCTCGCACGATCTGCTTCCACGCGCCGATCGAGTGGTTGACTTCCATAGACCTGGGTTGCGATCTCCTTGGCTCGCATGGCGCCTTTTTCCCAAAGAGAAGCCGCGCTGGTTTCGACGGCGTCCGGAGGAGATCGGTTATGGCAGGCCGATCTACGAGAGCGGTTCCGCACTCGAAGGACCCTGCTTCAAGCCTGATGGAGAGATAGAAGAGCGCTTGATGGCCAGGGTGCGGGAAGGTGGCGGGAAGCCCTTCTTCCGGCGAATCGGCTGGCGGGAAGAGCTGGAGAAGGTAGTAGAGGAGTACCGCTTCGAGCATGATGGGGCGACGGGGCGATTCGAGACCGACGACGAGTGGCGGGAACGGGTACGCGAAGAGCTCGTTGGAAGCCGCGTGCGCCTCTCGCGTGGGATCGGCCGACAGGTGCGTTTCCTCGCGTGGCCATACGACCGATTCAACGAGAAGATCGAGGCGATCGCCATCGGCGAGGCGGGGTACGAGGCGACCACGAGCGGCATCCACCAGAATGAACCGGGGGACGACGCTCGCGGATTCAGCCGCATCCCGGCCGGAGAGGCGATGCTCGGTCGACCTTGGAGAAGGGGTGATCTGTGGCTCTTGCGAGCGAATCTGGCGCTCTTTCGTGGCAACTATCTCTACTACCTTCCGGCGTTTGTCGCGAATCGCATTCGTGATCTCGTCATGCGTGTGTCGCCGCCACGCGACCGGCCACGGTGAGAGTACTCTTCGTCCTCGAGGCCCTGAC